>DAPKRP010000107.1:0-6681 GCA_031800515.1 Polyangiaceae bacterium LLY-WYZ-14_1
GTCCCCGGCGATCGACAGGACGGCGTTGTTCGGCGGGTAGTAGGTGTCGAAGAATTCCTGGACCGCGGAGAGGGGAGCGTTCTCGAGGTCTTCCATCACCCCGATCGTCGAGTGGGCGTAGGGAAACCAATCGCCATAGGCCAGCTCGTTGATGCGCAGATAGGAAAGGGCGTAGGGCTGATTCTCGTAGCTCTGACGCCGTTCTTCCATCACCGTCTGCCGCTGGTTCTCGAAGTTTTCGGCGGTGATGGCGAGGGATTTCATCCGGTCCGCTTCCAGCCAGAGTCCGAGGGCGAGCTCGTTCGACGGGAGCGTCTCGAAGTAGTTCGTTCGGTCGACGCTGGTCGTCCCGTTCGCCCGTCCCCCTCGATTCGTGATCAGGGTGAAATGTTCGCCCTTGCCTACGTTCGCGGACCCCTGGAACATCATGTGTTCGAAGAGGTGCGCGAAACCGCTTCGCCCGCGGACTTCGTTGCGGGAGCCCACGTCGTAGTAGACGGCGATGGCCACCGTCGGGATGCGCCGCTCCGGGCTCATCACCACCCGCAGCCCGTTGTCGAGCTTCTCCCGAAGCACCGGAAGGGAGGCGAGCACCCCATCGCCCCCGTCGGCTTCTTCGGCCGTGCTCTGGTCGGCTGCCTCGGCGCCGGTCTGGGCCCGGACCTTCGGGGGAGCGCCGCCCCCCGGGTAGAGCCAGAAGACGGCCCCGAAGGCGGTTCCGATGGTCACCGTCAGGGCCAGAAGGCGACGCCGCATCGTCCCGCCGGAACGTGCGTCGAACCCGCTGCGTGGCGTCAGCATGGGCCGGGTTGTAGCAGCCCGGGGCAGGATGGCCCGGCGGCCTCCGGCGTCCCGGGTTGACCCGCCTCGGGACCGGCTCGACAATCATCTGTCCCCGTCATGCAAGCCGCCGTCCTGTCCATCGGCACCGAGCTCACCCGCGGGGAGCTCATCGACACCAACGCCGCCTGGCTCTCGGAGCAGCTCACCTCCCTCGGCTTCGAGGTGACCCGGCTCGGGACGGTCGGCGACGACGAGGCGGCGATCGGGGAGCTCGTCGCCGAGCTCGCCGCCCACAGCCGGGTGGTGGTGGCGACCGGGGGGCTCGGCCCGACCAGCGACGACCGGACCACCAGCGCGGTGGCTCGGGTCCTCGGGGTTCCCCTCGTTCGGGACGGGGCCAGCCTGGCGCGCCTGGAACGGCGCTATGCCGCGCTGGGCCGGGCCATGCCGCCCTCGAACGCGAAGCAAGCGGACTTTCCGGAGGGGGCGGACATCCTGCCGAATCCCCTCGGCACCGCACCGGGCTTCGCCGTGCGCCTCGGCGCCGCCCGGCTGTTCTTCATGCCCGGCGTTCCCAAAGAGATGATGGCGATCTTCGAGGCCTCGGTGAAGCCCGAGGTCGGCCCCCTCGGCCACCGCACCACCCATATGACGGCGGTGCGGGTGTTCGGCCTCGGCGAGTCCCAGGTCGCCGAAGCCCTGGACGGCGTCGAGGCGCTCGAGCCGGGGATCGTCCTCGGGTATCGGGCGTCCTTTCCGGAGGTCGAGGTCAAGGTGATCGCCCGGGCGGAGACGGAGGCGGCGGCCCAGCAAAAGGCCCAACGGGTGATGGCGGTGGTCCGGGAACGCCTCGGGGAAGACGCCTACGGGGACCGGGACGATTCGTACCCCGCCGCGGTCGGCCGCACCCTTCGCCATTCCGGGAAGACCCTGGCGATCGCCGAATCCTGCACCGGGGGGCTTCTCGGCGGGTTGGTGACCAGCGTCCCGGGGAGCAGCGACTACCTGCTGCTCGATGCCGTGACCTACGCCAACGCGGCCAAGACGCGCGTCCTCGGGGTCAGCGAGGAGGTGCTCCGGGCCCACGGCGCGGTCAGCTCCGAGACCGCCGCCGCGATGGCCGAAGGCGCCCTCCGACTCGGGGAATCGGATCTCGCCATCTCGGTGACGGGTATCGCCGGCCCCGGGGGCGGTACGGACACGAAGCCGGTGGGCACCGTCTGGTTCGGACTGGCCCAGCGGGGGATCGGCACCCGCACCGAACGGCGGTTGTTCAATGGCGATCGGGAACGGATCCGAACCCTCGCCGCCTACGCCGCCCTCCAGCTCGTCGACCGAGCGGCCCGGGGGAAGCTGAACGGACACTGATTCCTCAACACCCTCTGACCGGACGAGAACGATCGCCTCGGCGGCCCCGGAGATCGGGCCGCGAGCGACGACGGCTCGCCAAAAGCCTAATGATTTCCTCCGGGCGGGTTTCGGGAACGCCGGGGCTTCGTGCAGACTGAATCTCAGGCTGCTACGGAACGAATGAACAGTGTCCCTCGCGGACCGACCCAGCGTCGGCGGCGAAGACACGGGGAGCGACGGTCGAATGGACGCGAACAAGGAAAAGGCCCTGGGGCTCGCCCTCGGCTCCATCGAAAAGAGCTACGGCAAGGGCTCGATCATGCGCCTCGGGGATGCCCAGGCCGTCGACGTGCCGGTCATCCCGACCGGCTCGATCTCCCTGGACCTGGCCCTCGGGGTCGGTGGCTATGCCCGGGGTCGGATCATCGAGATCTTCGGGCCGGAATCGAGCGGTAAGACCACCCTCACGCTCCACGCGATCGCCGAATGCCAGAAGCTCGGCGGCATCGCGGCGTTCATCGACGCCGAACACGCCCTCGACCCCTCCTACGCCCGGCGCCTAGGGGTCAACGTGGACGAGCTCCTCGTCAGCCAGCCCGACCACGGGGAACAAGCGCTGGAGATCGCGGATACCCTGGTGCGGAGCGGCGCGGTAGACGCGATCGTCGTCGACTCGGTGGCGGCCCTGGTGCCGAAGGCCGAGATCGAAGGCGAGATGGGCGACATGCAGCCCGGGCTTCAGGCCCGGCTGATGAGCCAGGCCCTCCGCAAGCTCACCGGATCCGTCCACAAGAGCCACACGGCGCTCTTCTTCATCAACCAGATCCGGATGAAGATCGGCGTGATGTTCGGCAGCCCAGAGACCACTACCGGGGGCAACGCGCTCAAGTTCTATGCCTCCCAGCGCCTCGACATCCGGCGTATCGCCACCCTGAAATCCGGGGACGCGGCGGTCGGCAACCGAACCCGGGTGAAGGTGGTCAAGAACAAGCTCGCCCCCCCCTTCCAGGTAAGCGAATTCGACATTTTGTTCGGCCGAGGCATCAGCCGAAGCGGGGACCTGCTGGACCTGGCGGTGACCGCGGGGATCGTGGAAAAGTCTGGGGCCTGGTACAGCTACGAGGGCGAGCGGATCGGCCAAGGTCGGGACAACACCCGGGCGTTCCTCGAAGAACACCCGGAGCTCCTCGAACGCATGCAGCGGCAGATCCTGGAAGCCAATGGCCTCGTCGCGCCGGGGCAGCCCACCGCCGATGCGGCGGGCGCTGCTGACGATGCGGCGGGGGGGGGCTCCTCCGCGTCGGCGAACGCCTCGGCGTCCTCGGGCTCGGCGTCCGCCTCGGGGGGCGCCAAAGCCAACGGGAGCTCCCGAAAGGACGGTCGCTCCCGCGCCCGCGCATGACCGGGACGGGACCCCGCCTGGGCGGCGCCCTCTGGGCCGCCGTGCTGGCGGGGTGGACGCTCCTGGGCTGCGGGGGCGCGTCCGCGGCCCCGGCAGCGCATCCCGAAGATGCCGGCACGGACCACCGGCTCGCCGGGCTCCCCCTGGCGGCCCTGGTGCCGGCGGAAGCGGAGCTCGTGCTTTGGGCGCGTCCCGCGGATGCGCTAGGGGCCCCGGCCTTCGCCACCTTGGTGGACGCCGTGTTTCCGCCGGACGCCCGGCGTCGCTTCGCGGACCGCACTGGTCTCGACCTGGCTCGAATCCCGGAGGCCGTGGTGGCGGAACTCCCCCGACCCGGGGAAGACGGGCCTCCGGCGTTCCTCGCCCTGCTGCGGGTTCCCGGCGCCGCCCGGGCGATCGTCGAAGCGGCAGCCCGTCATCGGATGAACACCGTGGAAGGCCGCTGGGACGACCCTTTCCTCCGCCGGGTGGGTTTCGTCGGGCGTTCCCGCCGCGACCTGACCGCCCTGGACGACGATACGTTGCTGGTCGTCGCGGAAGCGCTGGATGCGGGACGGGCCGTCCGCCGGCGGGTTCGGGCGGTCGACTGGGGCCCGGGGGACGCTCCGGCCCTCGACCCCGCCGACGCCCTCCCGGCGGCGCAGCGCGCCCATGACCGAGCGCCCCTCGTGCTGGTGGTGCCAAAGCCCCTTTGGGTGCCCGGCACGGGAGAGCTCGCCCTCGTCCTCGCCGGGCAGCGGCGCCTCGTCGCCTGGGCGGAGACGGCGGCGGGGCAGGACGGGGACGACGGGATCGAGGTCACGATACGGCTCGACGGCCGCTTCCCGGAGTCCGCTTCCACCAACTTCCGGTCCTTGGTCGAGAGCCTGGCGGCGACGGATCTCGGCGGTGCCCTCGGAATACCAGAGGCTTTTCCGACATTATCCATCGGCACCGACCCGGATGGCGTCTCCCTAACGCTCACCTTCCCCGTCTCCGCCCTCCGCCTTGGTTTACGGATCCTTTTCACCGGCGAGCTGGCGGAGCTGTTGGGGGACCCCGGGGGTGGTCCATAGGACACCTAAGTGCCCGAAACTGCTACGTTGTCCGGTATTAGCGCGTTGACCGACCCCCCTTCCGGGTGGTACCGTAGAGACCTTCTCAACGGCGGCCCGAGCCGCCAGGAGCGATGAGCGACCATGGCGTCCAAGAGCGTGGAAAAGGCCCCCTCGGCCCCCCCGGCCAAGTCCACGGCCGGCGACAAGCTCAAGTCTGTCGACAAGTTCAAGGTCGGCGATAAGGCGGTGCATCCCGCCCACGGCATCGGCGAGGTCACCTCGATCGAACGCCGGGAGATCGCAGGCGATCCCCAGCATTTCTACGTTCTCCGGATTTTGGAAAGCGGCATGAAGGTGATGGTCCCCCTCAGCGGGGCGGCGCGGCTAGGGCTCCGGCCGATCATCACCCGAAAGGAAGCCGAACAGGTCATGGCGGTGCTCGGCGAGGACGGCCTGGCGGTCACCTCCCAACCCTGGAACCGTCGCTACCGCGAGTACACGGAAATGCTCAACAGCGGCTCCCTGGTCGAGGTCGCCAAGGTCTTGCGGGACCTCGCCCGACTGAAGGAAGACAAGGAGCTCAGCTTCGGCGAACGACGCCTGCTGGACCAGGCGCGGGGCCTGATCATCAAGGAGATCTCCCTGGCCCGGCGCTGTAAGGAAAGCCGGGTGGAAAAAGAGATCCACGCGCTGCTGCCGGACTGACGGCGCGGGATCCCGGGCGCGACCGGCGGACGGGGGGCGGGCGCACGAACATCGGATGACAGGCGGCGATGCCGCAACCCGGGCGGCGGTTGCCCGATGAGCCCGGTGTCATGCGGAACCCTCCGACCACCCGGGTCCTGCCCTCCGCCGCTCTCGCCGATGCGCTGCGGCAATCGCTTCGAGACCTGCGGGACCAGGACGCGCGGCTCGCCGAGCTGACGTCGGCGTCGGGCGTCACTCCCGCGGAGCTCGCGGCGGCCTGCCGCCGTCTCGACGACGCGTCGTCGGGGGCGCCGGGGTGTCGGCAACGTTCCGCTACGGAGGTTGCCCGATGCCCACGCTGATCCCGACCGTCCCGTTGTCCCCCGCTCCCGGACTCTCGCCGGGTTCCGTCGACCTCCTCCGGGGCGACTCGGAGACGGTGCGGCCCGACCCCCTGGAAGCCCTTCAGGTCACCCTGGAAGCGCAACGCGCGGGCCGGACGGACCGCGCTGCGACCCTCGACCCCCTCCCGCCGGAGCTCGCCTTCACGCCGGCGACCATTCTCGCCCTGGTCGCCCGGCGGGTGCGGTCCCTCGAATCCGAGCTCGCCGGTCTCATCGACGCCTTCGAATCCCACACCGCCCGCAGCGACGAGCTCGCCGGTCAGCTCGAAGCGCTGCACCAGGTCCAGCAGCAGGCCAACGCACGCCGGGGCGGGGACGTTCGTCTCGACGAGACCATCGAAGCGGCGGGTGGCCTCACCGTCGGAGAAGTCCTGGCCCAGGCCGGTTTCCCCGAATCCGAGCTCGACCTTCGAGACGGCGACAACCTCGACGCCGGCACCCTGGAGGGGATGATCTCGGAGAAGAACGCCCAGCTCAAGCGGGAGGGGACCGGCGTCGAGCTGATCATGCTCCGCATCCAGACCAAGGTCACCCAGCGGGGCGAGGCGATCACCCTCGGCACCAACCTCATCTCGGCCCTCGACCGGGCGGACCGGGATGTGATCGGGAACATCGGATGACGGCGCAGCCTTCCCTGGACCACGGGATGCTCGAAGCCGTCCTCCTCGAACGGGCCCGGGTGGAAATGGCCTCCGGTCGGCTCGATCTGGCGCAGGAAACCCTTCGCGTGGCCGCCGTCTTGTTGCCCGACGCCCCCGCACCGGTGCGGGCGCTCTCCGAGCTGCTCGCCCGACGCGGCCAGACGCTCCGCTCCCGGGGGCTCCGGGAGATCGCGGACCGGCTGGAATCGGCGCTCGCCGGGGGCCCCTCGTGACCTCGACGCCGTCCCTCCCGGCGGTCCCACCGCGGCCGGCGGCCCCGCCCCGCGGCGGTGGCCAGCCGACCGGGGAATCGGCCTCTGCCACCGGCGCGCCGGGCGCCCCCCGGCTGACGCCCCTCGCCGCGGTCCCCCGGGACC
>DAPKRP010000108.1:0-3982 GCA_031800515.1 Polyangiaceae bacterium LLY-WYZ-14_1
CGGCGGCGAGCGGCCCCGGGAGCGTCCCGAGCCAGGAAAGAAGGACAATCCCGCCCTGAAGGAGGGCCGGGGAAGAGGGGCGCCGGAAGGGCCGACCCGAACGGAAACACTGCGGGGAGTCGGGCATGACGCAAGCGGGGTCGTGTGGACCGGCCCGAGCTTGAGGTCGGCCGCCGGGGCGGGCAACAGACGACGGGTCCGCCCTTCTCTGGTGGGGGCCAGCGACGAGCCGCGCCCCGAGGTTCGCACCGGGTCGGCGCCAGTCCCGAACGCCCTCTCAGAGGGTCGGTCAAACTAACGCTCCGGTCGGTTATGCTGACCGACCATCTCAGCGCTTGTAGGGGTGGCGGACGTCGACCCCGTCGACCAGGAACACCACCATCTCGGCGATGTTCGTCGCGTGGTCCGCGATCCGCTCGAGGTACTTGGCGCAGCTGGCGATGGCCATGGCGGGCTCGACCCGTTCCGGATGGCCCGTCATGTGGGCGATGCTCTCCCGGAGGAGGCGCCCGTAGAAGGCGTCCGCCTCGTCGTCCATCGCCAGAACCTGCCGCGCCTTGTCCCCGTCTTCTTCGACGAAGGAATCGAGGGCCCGATGCAGCATCGTCGCCGCCACCCGCCCCATCTCCGGCAGGAGGATGTGGGGCGCCGGAAGCTCCGGCTCCCCGGACAGGTCCGTGGCCCGCTCGGCGATGTTGACCGCTTCGTCCCCGATCCGCTCCAGGTCGACCACGACCTTCAGGGCGGACAGGGTGAAGCGCAGGTCCCGTCCGACCGGGTGCCGAAGCGCCAGGATCCGCACCGCGAGGTCGTCGACGTAGATCTCATCGGCGTTGATGTGCTGATCCATGATCTCCGCCTCCCGGGCGAGCTCCGGGTCCTGCTGCTGGAGGGCGTGGATCGACATCAGGATCAAACGCTCGCACCGAGCCCCCATGCCCAAGAGCCGGTCCTTCAGCTCTTGAAGCTCGCTGGCGAACGCCTGGCTGGTATGGCCTCGCATGACGTCGGCTGGGGCCGAGGGGGCGCGCCCGGCTCGGCGACGGCCGCGTCGCGAGGCGAGAGCCTCAGCCGAAGCGGCCGGTGATGTATTCCTCGGTGCGCCGCTCCTGCGGCCGCGTGAACATCTGCTCCGTCTCTCCGAACTCGATCAGGGCGCCAAGGTAGAAAAAGGCGGTGTAATCCGAGACCCTAGCAGCCTGTTGCATCGAATGGGTGACGATGACGATCGTGTAGTTCGAACGCAAATCCCGGATGAGCTCTTCGATGCGCGCCGTCGCGATGGGGTCGAGGGCCGAGGCCGGCTCGTCCATGAGCAGCACTTCCGGTCGGACGGCCAGTGCCCGGGCGATGCACAGGCGCTGCTGCTGGCCCCCGGAGAGTCCCAGGGCCGAGTCCTTGAGCCGGTCCTTGACCTCGTCCCAGAGGGCCGCCCCCTTGAGGCTTTCTTCCACCCGTTCCGAGATCCGCCGCCGGTCCCGTTCCCCGGCGATGCGTAAACCGAAGGCGACGTTGTCGAAGATGGACTTGGGAAACGGGTTGGACTTCTGAAAGACCATCCCGACCCGCCGACGCACCTCGACGGCGTCGACGTCCCGGTCGTAGATGTCTTGTCCGTCCAGAGTGATACGGCCTTCGAAACGGGAAGAATCGATGATGTCATTCATCCGATTCAACGCCCGAAGGAGGGTGCTTTTTCCGCAGCCGGAGGGACCGATCAGGGCCGTCACGCTTCGGTCTGCGATGTCCAGGGTGACGTTCTTGATCGCTTGCTTGTCCCCGTAGAAGACGTCGACGTCCTCGCACACCATCTTCGGTGGGGGCGTCGGGGCGGTGGACGGCGACTCGCTTCGGGGACGGTCGGCGGGGGCGGAGGCGGCGTGCTCAGCCACGGTGGGCTCCTCGGGTTCGGCTCCGGATGACGATGGCGACGAGGTTCAATGCGAAGGTCAGCACCAGGAGCACCAAGACGGTGCCGTACAAGGTGGGCTCCGCGGCGTCGACGTTCGGAGACTGGGTGGCCAGGGCGTAGACGTGATAGCCCAGGTGCATGAACATCTCCCGAAGGTCCGTCGGAAGATAGGGCAGGAAGTTGGCGGCACCGGTGAAGATGATCGGTGCGACCTCGCCGGCGCCGCGGCTGACCGCCAGGATCAGTCCGGTCAGAATACCGCCCTTGGCGTTGGGGAGGACCACCCGAAACACGGTCTGAAAGCGGGTCGCGCCCAAGCCGAAGGACGCCTCCCGGAGGTTGCTGGGGATCGCCCGGAGCGCTTCCTCCGTCGTCACGATCACCACCGGAAGGGTCAGCACGGCGAGGGTGAGGGAGGCCCACAGGACCGACGGGCGGCCCCAGACCGGGTCCCCGGGGCCGTAGAAGAGCTGGTCGATGCCACCGCCGATGAACAGAACGAAGAACCCCAGCCCGAACAAGCCGAAGACGATGGAGGGCACGCCGGCGAGGTTCCGCACCGCCACCCGCACGGTTTCCGCCAGCCGGGAGCGGGGATGGGCGTACTCGGTCAGATAGATCGCCGTGGCCACCCCGACGGGTACGACGGCGATGGTCATCAACAGGGTCAGGAGCGCGGTCCCATAGATGGCGGGGAAGATCCCCCCACCGATCATGTCGGCGTCCGGGCTTTCGCTCAGGAAGCCCCAGCTGATCACCGCCACCCCATTGACGGCGATCTCGCCGAGCAGGATCAGGATCAGCGCCAGAACGATCAGCACGGCGAGACCCGTCGCCCCGGCCAGCACCCAATCCATGCCGACGTACTTCATTCCGTCGTGTTTTCCGGATGAGGCCGCCATGGATCACCCCGCCGCGCTGAGCTTCCGTTGAAGCCGGGCCACCGCGATGCTGCCCACCACGTTCAGCACGAAGGTCACCAGGAAGAGCAGCACGCCGAGCAGAAACAGCACGCGCCAGTGGGGAACGCCCCGGGGCACCTCCCCGAGCTCCGCAGCGATGGTCGCCGTCACCGTGCGTACGCTGGTCGTGGGGTCGAAGACCTCCATCACGGCGGCGTTCCCGGAGGCCATGAGCACGACCATCGTCTCCCCGATGGCGCGGCCAAAGCCAAGAATGATGGCGGCCGCGATACCGGGAAGCGCCGCCGGTAGGATGACCCGCAGACTGGTCTGCCACTGGCGGGCCCCCAGGGCGAGGGAGGCCTCCCGGAGCTCCCGGGGAACCGCTTGAAGGGCGTCCTCGCTGATCGTGAAGATCACCGGAATGACGGCCAGGCTTAGGCCCGCAGCGGCGACGCTCGCGTTCAGCCGGAAGGTGAAGCCGAAGGTGTCCTGAGCCCAGCTGGCGATGATGATCAGGGCGAAGAACCCGAGCACCACGGAAGGTACTCCCGCCAGAAGCTCGATCATCGGCTTGACGACCTCGCGCAGGCGACGGGGGGCATAGGTCGCCATGAACAGGGCGCAGCCCACCCCGATGGGCACGCTGAGGAGCATCGACAACACGGTGACTTTGAGGGTTCCGACGAGCAAGGGAACGAAGTTGTATTTCGCGGTTCCCCCGATGGGCTGCCAGATGTAGACGGGCTCGTCGTATCCCCGCCATTCTTTCGGGAAGAACAAACTCCCCAGGGGCGCTTCCATGCGAGCGTCGGCCTCCCAGAAGAGGGGGAGGGCCTCCCGACCGATGAAGACGAAGATGAGGGCGATGGCGGCGACCGCCGTCATGGCCAGCACGTAGATGAGCTGCTCGGCGAGCCGCTCCCCGAGGGGCGGGCGAAAGGACTGACCCAGCGGCGGCCGCTCCGCCGGAAGGGCGGCATACCCCGTACCGCCGCCCGATTTCGGGTCCGTCTCCGGGGGGGAGACCCCAGCGGCCGTCGACGGCGACCCGCTGGCCCGCGGCTCCAAAACGGGGGCCTGCCGATCCCCCTTCGAGGTCGGCCCCGAGGCCGGGCTTCCGTCGGAACCGCTCACGACCCCCCGGTCCCCGCGCCCGCCGCGGCGG
>DAPKRP010000109.1:0-7109 GCA_031800515.1 Polyangiaceae bacterium LLY-WYZ-14_1
GGTGTGTTATCAAGTCGTTTGACAGGGCGGGACCACGCCGGGACCAGGCGCCTGCAAATACCCGAAACCATTGGGTTTTCGGTGCACTCTTACAAACCGAGGGTCCTGGGTTCGAAACCCAGTCCGCCCACCGCGAGATGCGTGAGTAGCGAGTTGGCGGAGAGCGGTGCCGGGCGTACCTTGGGCCGGGCCGCGTGAACGAGGTCGACGACCCCTCCGATTGGGTACTTCGCTTCGCCCCGCTGATCCGGCGGGGTGGCGTCGTGTTGGACGTCGCCTGCGGCGGGGGTCGCCATCTGCGCGCCCTGCGCGGGCTCGGCCATCCCGTGGTCGGCGTCGACCGCGACCTGTCCGGCGTGGGCGACCTTCGGGGGGAAGCGCGGGTCGAGCTGATCGAAGCGGACCTAGAGACGGGCGGGCGATTCCCCCTGGCCGAGCGTTCCTTCGCCGGCATCGTCGTCACGCGCTACCTCCACCGACCCCTGTTCCCGGACCTCGTGGCGGCCCTCGATGCGCTGGGCGGCGTTCTGATCTACGAGACGTTCATGGTCGGCCACGAGCGGCTCGGCCGCCCCAGGAACCCGGACTTTCTCCTCCGACCCGGCGAGCTCCTCGACCGCCTTCGCCCGCCCCTCGAGGTCGTCGCCTACGAGGCGGGCCCGGTCGAAGGCGGGACACCGGCCATCGTTCAGCGGATCTGCGCCCGGCGAGCTCGGAACGGTCCTTGCTGACCTTGGCACCATGGCCCCTCAGGAAACGAACGGTGATGGTTCCATGCTCGAAGCCGGGAAGGACCGAGGGTCGCCCTTGCTCGACCGACTCGCCTCCTGGCTGTTTCCGATCGACCCACAGGACGTACGCCGCCTGGTCGACCCGAACCGTCCCCTCGGTCGGGACGCCCTCGGCGAGCTCCTGGTCGACCGGCTCTCTCGGAAGAGCGCGATGATCGGCGCCGCGACGAGCCTTCCCGGGGGCGCCCTCGCTCCCGTTCTCCTCGGCGTCGACGCCCGCGGCTCCTGGGGCGCGGTCGCCACACTTGCGGCGGCCTGCCACTACTACGACGACCCGTCCTTCTTCGACCGCCGAGACTGGTGGCGGCAGTCCCTCCGCACGGCCATCGGCGCGGAAGGGGACTCGCCCCTCCACATGGGAAGCCGCGCGGTCCCGAAGGTCGCCCTCGAACGGGGCGTACGCTGGGGGGCGCGGCGGCTCTTGGCCAAAGCGATCCCCTTCGCCGGAACGGCGGTCGGCGCCGGCTGGAACTACGCCTGGGTCCGGCGGGAGGGCGCCCGCATCTTCGGTAGCGACCCCAGGTAAGCCCCCCTGCGTCGACACCTGCGCCGAGCCATCCTCAATAGACGAGCTCGACCCAGCGGCCTCCGGCGCGGAGCTCCGCCCGACGCCGCTGGTACGCGTCCTCGCCACCGGCGACCTCGGCGAAGAACGCATGGAGCCGGGCCATCGACCTCTCCAAACCGGCGATGTAGACGCGAGTGGTGGGCAGGCCCAACAACGTCCAGAGCTCGGCGGTCCGATCCTGGACGGCCCCCTTCCAGTCGATGGGCGCGTCCCAGTGAGGGCGGGGGCTCAGGGCACGAAAGGCCTCGAAGGTTTCCCGATCATAGTACTGCGCGAAGTCGTCCCGCTCGTCGTTCATGTAGACCAGCTCGAGACCGCTCCGAGCGCCGTAGAGCAGCAGCACCCGACCCTCCCAGTCGTGCACATGCTGGTAGAGATGCTTCACCAGGGCACGGAAGGGCGCGATGCCCGTGCCGCTGCCGATGAGGATCAGGGTGGCGTCCCGCTCCTGGGGCACCGGGAAGGGCATGCCGAAGGGGCCAGCGACCGGGATCCGGTCCCCGGGGCGGGCATCGCACAGATAGTTCGAGGCGATGCCGTCGTACGCTTCGCCGCTATAGTCGTCGATGTAGCGGCAACGCCGGACAGCGATGGCGACCCGGGTCCCTCCGGCCCCAGCGGAGACGTCCGCGATGCTGTAGAGCCGAAGATGCTCGGCCTGTCCGAGGGCCGGGTCCCCCGGGGCGATCACGCCGATGCTCTGGCCGATGGTGAACGCCTCTTCGGGAAGCGGGAGCTCGAGCAGGATCTCTCGGACCTCCGCGGGGGAAGAGGCTGGGGTGAGGGGCGTCGTCGCGATCACGGTGGCGTCGACGCGGGGCTCGTCGAGATAGTCGGAGAGAGGTGTGAGCGGTTCCGTCATGGAGAGGCCTCCCCGGATTCGGGCGTGAGGGCGCCGGAGACGTCGTCCCCGGCGGAAGCGGGTTCGATGAGATGGTCGCGCTCGATTCGTCGAGGACAGGGATTCGGGCAGGCACATCCCGCGCAGCCGCCGCCCCGAGCGGCCAAGGCGTCGTCTTCGGGCCCTGGAAAGCTCCGTCGCCAGGCGCTCTGAACCAGCCCCCAGGCGACCATCAAGACGACGGTGCCGCCGACGCCGACGGCGTAGCTCGCCAAGAGGTTCATCCCCCGAGCCCCGCGAAACCCATGAACACCAGGGATAGGATGCCGGCGACGAACAAGCTCAAGGCCGTCCCCTGGACGACGTCGGGCACCGTCGCGAGGGCCAGCCGTTCCCGCACGCCGGAGAGCAACAGCATCGCCAGGGTGAAACCGACTCCGGCGCCCAGAGCGTAGGCGAGCCCCTGAACCAAGCCATAGTCCTTGCTGGTCTGGAAGAGGGCCAGCCCGAGGATGGCGCAGTTGGTGGTGATGAGGGGCAGGAAGATCCCGAGCGCCCGGAAGAGGGCCGGGCTGACCTTCTTCACCACCATCTCCACCAGTTGAACGGTGGAGGCGATCACCGCGATGAAGGCGATGAGCTCGAGAAAGGGGGCTCCAACCGCCTCGAGGAAGCGGTGGATGAAGAAGGCGCAGACCGAGGTCACCAGCATCACGAAGGTGACCGCCACACCCATTCGACCGGCGGTCTCCACCTTTCCGCTGACGCCTAAGAAGGGACAGATCCCGAGGAAGTAGGCGAGAACGAAGTTGTTGACCAGGCACGCCTGGAGGAACACGCCGGCGAGGGGCTCGGCGTTCATGGCGCCGCCGCCGCCTCGGCGATCGCCCCGCCGCTGCCCCGTCGCTGAGCGACCCAGTTGAAGAGCAGTAGCCAGGCCCCCAAGGTGAAGAACCCTCCGCTCGGCAGGACGAAGACGACCCAGGGTTCGAACCGGTCGCCGAAGAGGGAGATGCCGAACAGGGCACCGGCGCCGAGGATCTCCCGCACTCCCCCCAGGCAGAGAAGAGCCAGCGTGAAGCCCGCCCCCATGCCCAAGGCGTCCAGCACCGAGCGGCCGACGGGGTTGCGGGAGGCGAAGGCTTCCGCTCGGCCGAGGATGAGACAGTTCGCGACGATGAGCGAGATGAAGGCGCCGAGGGCGCTGTGGAGCTCCAGGCTGATGGCCTGGATCAACGTATCCACGACCGTGACCAGGGTGGCGATGAGCAGGATGTAGGTGGCGATCCGGACCTCCTTTGGAATGAAGCGACGCAGGCTGGACACGGCCGCGTTCGAACCGAGGAGTACGAAGGTGGTCGCCAGGCCCATGGCCAACCCGTTGATGGCCGTGTTGGTCACGGCGAGGACCGGGCACATGCCCAGCACTTGGACGAAGACGGGGTTGTCCCTCCAGATGCCCTTGAACCATTCGTCCTGGAGGGTTCGTTCTGCTGCAGGCATTACCCGCCGTCCCCCGTCTTGTCCGGGTTGGCGTTCCCGGGCACCGGTCCGCCGTTTTCGAGCTGCCCCCGGCGAGCGACCAACCTTGGCACCCAGCCGGCCGCCGACCGGCCGATCATCTCCACGACGGCGACAGAGGAGATCGTGGCCCCGGTGATGGTGTCCACCTCTCCCGGGGCGGCGGCGGTCCCCGGGTCCACGGCCACGATGGGATCGGCGAGCTTCCGGCCCGTCGGATCGAGGGACACGTCGAGCTGGTCGAACTGTGCGCGGAAGGCCTCGTCGGTGATGATCCGGTCGCCGAGGCCAGGGGTCTCCCGGGTCTCCAGCACCCGGAAGCCCACCACCGCCTCGGCGGCAAAGGAATATCCGTAGAGCACTCGGATGACGTCGGCGTAGCCCATCGAGGACGCTGAGATCGCCGCCCCGACGAGGACCCCGGCATCGTCGTAGGCGGCTTCGATCCGAGGGCCCCCGTCGAGCTCTGGCGCCGCCGGAACGAAGCCTTCGGCGTCGGTCCAGGCATAGGTGACCCGATGGCTGGCGCCCGGAACCACCTCGAAGACCGCCTCCCGAAGCGCCTCCGCCCGATTGGAGGCGATGACCGGCGCGGTCATCTCGAACACGGTGACGATGACCAGGCCGGACAGGACCCCGACGCCGACGAGGGAGCGGTACATCCGCCAGGTGCGGGCTGAGGGGGCCTCCCGGGGCGAAGCGAGCGCGCGCGCCGATGTCTTCCCGCTCATGTCGTCCCCCCCGTCCGAAGGCCGGCGCCGAAGGGCTGCACCCGAATCACCCGGTCGATCAGGGGAGTCGCCGCGTTCCCGATGAGGATCGCGTACATCACCCCCTCGGGCATCCCGCCCCAGGTGCGGATCACGACGACCAGAGCGCCGATCAGGACGCCGTAGAGCACCGACCCGGTCTTGGTGATCGGCGACCCAACCATATCCGTCGCCATGAACATCGCCCCGAGCATCAAGCCCCCGGCCAAGAGCATGAAGAGGGGCGATGGAAAGGACGCCGAATCGACCAGCCAGAGCGCGCCGCTGATGACGGCGACGGTCCCGAGGAGCGCCGCGGGAATGCGCCAGCTCATCATGTTGCGCGCGATCAAATAAAGACCGCCCATCAGGATGAGCACGGCGTGGGTCTCCCCGGCGGAGCCGCTCACGGCGCCGAAGGCCAGGTCTTCGGCAGAGGTGGCTACGCCCTCGAACTTCCAGGCGGCCAGAGGGGTGGCGGAGGTGACCGCGTCCACCTCGGGGCGCGCGAGCGGCGGCGCGAAGGTCGACGCGGGAGCCTCGGCGAAGCGGCTGCCACCCCAGGCGGGGGTCCAGGTGGTAAGCGCCGACGGGAACGCCGCCTGCAGGAACGCCCGACCAACCAAGGCCGGATTGAAGGGGTTCTGCCCCAGGCCGCCGAACAAGGTCTTGCCGAGACCGACGGAGACGAAGCCCCCGACCGCGGTCATCCACAGTGGGAGGGCCGGCGGCAGGGTCAACCCGAAGAGCAATCCGGTGATCACGACGGATCCATCGGCGACGGTGGTTCGTTCCCCCCGCAGCCAGCAGGCGGCCTGTTCCGTTCCGACGCAACTCGCCACCGCGACGGTCAAGGTCAAGAGGGCAGGGAGCCCGAAGGCATGGATGGAGAACGCGGTGACCGGCAGAAGCGCGAGCACCACGTTGAACATGATCGTGTCGACCCGGTTGCCGCTGACCACATGGGGCGAGGTCCGAATCTCGAGGAGCTTCCCCGCCCCGCTCATGCCTCCCCCTTCTTCGCCGCTCTTCGGACCGCGGCCTTGGCGACTCGGAAATGCTGAACCAGCGGGATCTGGGAAGGGCAGACGAAGGCGCAGCACCCGCACTCGAAGCAGTCCATTAGGTGGAGCTCGTCCGCCATCCGATCGTGCTGCCCGGCGCGGGCGAAGAGGCCCAGGGACGCCGGGTCGAGACGCATCGGGCAGGCGTCCAGGCAGTGGCCGCAGCGGATACACGGCTGGATCGGCCGATGCGTGCGGCGAGAGCCTTCCGCGTCGAAGGCGATCACGCCGCTCGTGCCTTTGGTGATGGACACGTCCAGGCTCGACGCCGCACTGCCCATCATCGGACCGCCGAGGAACACCCGATCGAGGTCGTCGCCGACGCCGACATGGTTCAGCAGGAAGCGCAGCGGTGTGCCGATGGGCACCCGGTAGTTGCCCTTCCGCCGGACCGCCGGACCACCGACGGTGATCACCCGTTCCTGGATGCCCCGGCCCCGGGGGAGCAGGCGTCCGATCTCCGCGGCGGTGGCCACGTTCACACAGACGGCGCCGACATCGAGGGGGAGCTTCCCGGAGGGCACCTCCCGCCCGAGGAACGCCGCGATGAGCATCTTTTCTGCCCCCTGGGGATACTTGACCGTCAAGGACGAGACGGTGGCCGGAAGGTCCGGCGAGAGACCTTCCTTCAGATGCGCCACCGCATCTGCCTTGTTCGCCTCGACGCCGACGATGGCCCGCGCGGCGCCGGTGACCCGAAGCAGGTATCGGAGCCCGAGGAACAAGTCCTCCCGCTGCTCGAGCATCACCCGGTGGTCCGTGGTCAGATAGGGCTCGCACTCGGCGCCGTTCAAGATGACTGTGTCGATCGCGGCACCCTCCCGACCGGCGAGCTTCACATGGGTCGGGAAGGCGGCGCCCCCGAGGCCGACGATCCCCGCCCGCTGGATCGCGTCGAGGATCTCTCGACGGTCGGCATCGAGGGGACAGGGCTGCCCGTCGGCGACCTCCTGGGTCGACCCCGGCTCGGGCTCCAGGTAGACCCCGGGCACCGGCGTGCCCCGGATACTCGGACAGGGTCCGATCCGGCGAATCCTTCCCGTGGCGGGGGCGTGCATCGTCGTCGAGACGAACCCGTCGGACTCGGCGATCACTTGCCCGCGAAGGACCTCCTGGCCTTCCCGGACCACCGGTCGGGAAGGCTTGCCCACGTGCTGAGACAGGGGAACGACCAGGACCGGCGCAAACGGGAACGGCCGGATCCGCAGGCCCCGCGTGTCGTCCTTCGCTTCCGGCGGATGGATGCCGTGACGGAAGGTCTTCTGCCGGAACCAGCCGAACGGCATCAGTTGAACTTTTCGCCCCGCCGAATCCACTTTTCGATGTCCTTTTCGGACTGATCCGAAGGCAGGCCGGGATGGATCACCCGGGCGGTGCAACGTTCCGCCGCCTTGACCAGGTCCCGGTATGGCCCCGCCGTGGGATCCTTCAGATAGGCCTTCTTTCGATCATCGTAGGCGAACATCTTCGCGTTGATCTGGATGCACTCGTCGCAGGACGTGCAGTCGTCGCTGTCGATCCAGGGCGCTAGAAACGGCCGGGGCTGGGCATTCGATGACGCCGACGACGCCGACC
>DAPKRP010000110.1:0-1988 GCA_031800515.1 Polyangiaceae bacterium LLY-WYZ-14_1
CGGCGGCGAGCCGCCGCGCCGGGGCACGCCCTCCGGGAGGGTGCGATGAGAAATCTGCCCCCCCGGCGACGGCGTTTCATGAAGGTGCGCATCGCCGTCCTCGGGATGCTCCTCGCCGGGAGCGCTGGCGCCGTCCTCGCCCGTGCCTGGCAGGTGCAGGTGGAACGCGCTCCCCACCTGGCCCGGCTCGCCGAGCGCCAGTATCTCACCGCCCGCCGCCTCGCACCGAAGCGCGGGACCATCTACGACCGGCACGGGGCCGAGCTGGCGGTGAGCGTCGACGTCGAAAGCGTCTTCGCCGACCCGCAGGCGCTGGCCCGGGCGAACGGCGACCCGGCGCAGGTGGCGACGACCCTGGCTCGGGTGCTCGACCTGCCGAACCCCGGTTCCCTGGCCGCCCGGCTCGGGAAGACGGACCGGAAGTTCGTCTACGTCGAGCGTCACGTCACCCCCCGGCAGGCCCGGGCGGTCCGGCGACTCGACCTCCCGGGGGTCGGGCTCCTCGGGGAGAGCCGCCGCTTCTACCCCAACCGCTCCCTCGCCGCCCACGTGCTCGGCTTCGCCAACGTCGACGGTGTCGGCCTGGAGGGTATCGAGCGCTCCCTCGACGAGCAGCTTCGGGGCTCCGGCGCCGCCGCCTCGGCGATCCAGGATGCCCGGCGGCGCGTCGTCTACAGCGAGCAGCTGCTCGAGGGCGCGGCCTCCCTCGGCCACGACGTGGTGCTCTCCATCGACAAGCCGCTCCAGCGGGTGACCGAGCGGGAGCTCGCCCTCGGGGTGCGCACCTTCGAGGCTCGGGCGGCGAGCGCGGTGGTCCTCGACCCGGGCACGGGGGAGATCCTGGCGATGGCCAACGTGCCCACCTACAACCCCAACGACCCCGGGAGCCACCCGCCGGCGGCGCGCCGGAATCGAGCGGTCACGGACCGCTTCGAGCCCGGCTCGACGGTCAAACCCTTCACCGTCGCCGGAGCCCTCGCCCGGGGCACGATCCGGCCCCGGCAGCGGATCGACTGCGGCGATGGGGAGCTCGAGGTCGCCGACGAGGTCATCCACGACACGGGGCGCTACGGCCGATTGACCCCGGCGGAGATCCTCGCCGTCTCGAGCAACATCGGGACGGCGAAGATCGGCGCCACCCTGGGTCGTGCCGGGCTCTTCCGGACCCTCCGCCGCTTCGGCTTCGGCGAGACGACGGGCCTCCCCCTCCCCGGCGAGACCCGCGGGACGCTGAGCCACCACCGCCATTGGTACGAGATGGATGCGGCGACCATCGCCTTCGGCCAGGGGATGAGCGTCACCGCGGTCCAGCTCGCCATGGCTGCCGGGGCTCTGGCCAACGGGGGGCGGTTGATGAAGCCGATCCTCGTGAAACGGCTCGTCGACGCCCGAGGGCGGGTGGTGGACGAGGCGCTGCCGACGGTCCGGCGTCGGGTCGTGCCGGAAGACGTCGCGCGCCTGGTCGGGGAGATGATGACCGCCGTCACCGGGCCCGGCGGCACCGGGGAAGACGCCGCCATCGAAGGCTATCTGGTCGCTGGGAAGACCGGGACGGCGCAGAAGGCGGACGGGGAGGGGGAAGGCTACGCCCGGGACCGCTGGGTCTCGTCCTTCGTCGGCTTCGCCCCCGCATCGGCCCCACGGATCGTCGTCGCCGTGGTCATCGACGAGCCCGTGATCGCAAGCGGCGGGGGCACGGTCGCCGGACCCGTCTTCCGGCGGATCACCCAGGTCGCCCTTCGCCAGCTCGGGGTGCCGCCGGGGGGAGGGCATCCGAGCGGCGACGACGCCGGTAGCGCATCCCGGGACGGCGAAGGGGACGACCGCCTCCGGGAGGCCCGGGTCGCGCGCCTCCGGTCCGCCAAACGGAGCCGGGATCGCCTTCGGGAGGGCGTGGTCATCGAGAGCGTGCCGGATTTCTTCGGCCTTCCCGCCCGGAGCGCCCTCCGCCTCGCGCGACGGGCTCGGCTCGTCCCGGAGCTCGTGGG
>DAPKRP010000111.1:0-9282 GCA_031800515.1 Polyangiaceae bacterium LLY-WYZ-14_1
CCAGGGGCCCGAGCCGTGTCGGGCGAAGGCATCGCGGGTAGCCGGCCTCGACGTCCACGACGCGCCGGGTGACGACGCCAGCGAGGACGCGGCGACCGCGCGGCCGTGGCGGGCGGCACTGCTCCAGGGGGCTCGGGGCGCCACGGAGGACATCGACCTCTGGTTCGAGTCGGTCACGGACCCGCGGCTCGTCGAGGCTGCGGGCGGCATCTGGGTGTCCGGCAGCTTCGGAATGGGCCCGCCGCGTATCGGCGGCGAGGACCTGAGCGACCGCCTCGACGTGGTCGTGCACATGAGCGGCCTCGAGCGCTTCGATGCCGAGTACGGCAGCGCCCGCCACGAAGAGGTGGACAGCATCCGGCTGCCGGTCCTGCCCCTCGAGCGCATCCTCCACAGCAAGCGAGCCGCCGGCCGCCCCAAGGACCTCGCGGCCATCCACGCGATCGAGGATGCGCTGGCGGTGCTCGCGGCCTCGGGGGGATCAGGGAGCCACTCGTAGTCTAGAGGTGCGATGTGGCGCGCGAAGGCCTCCTCGGTGAAGGGCGAGCCCGTCACAGGCTCCCACGGTGGGTGTCTCCGCGGCCGGCACGAGCGGGGCCCTCACCTCGCGCGGCCGCCGCCTGGTCCTCGGGCCCCACGTGAAACCGGCCAGCTCCGTGGACTGACGTCCACTCCGACTTGGCCGTTTTCAGTGGCGTGCGAGTCGGCAGCCGGGCCGTGTGCCCGAAGCCCATCAGGTCCCTCCAAGAGCGGTCGGGCCGAATGCGCCTCGTCCAGGCTCTGGGCCGACAAACCGGTCGTGAAGATGGGCCTTCGGTAGCGAAGGACGACATCGGTGTCCTCGAGGAGCCCGATCCGGGCGCCGTGGTGGCCGCTGACTGCTACATTCGACCTGACCATGAGACCCGACTTCGAGAGTATCCGCTCACTTCTTCTCAGCCGCTTTCCCGGGGCCGTGCCATCGAGGCGTGCCGATGACTCTGCCAGCGACGAAGCCATCGGCTACGCCCTCTATTTGTTCTTGAGGACGAGCGTGGCCGACCTCGATGTGACGGTGGACGGCTGGTCCGTGTTCCGAGTAGCGGAGGAGCGTCCGACCTCGATACGAGGCGTCGGGATCATGACACTTCTCCCGGCTGGAGAGCTTCCCGTGGAGGTCTCACTTTCCATGGAATCGGACGGGACCCACTACCACGTCCAAACGGCCGAGGCGGATGAGGGTTGGGCGGCGTTGTCCGAATCGAAGCGCTGGAAAGCCGTCTACTGGTACGCCACCGAGGGTCGCCCTCCGCCGTGGACCTGGTGCGAGCCTCTATCCGGTCGTGACCCAGCCTCGTGAACCCTGGCTCAGAGCGTCGGTCAGCATGGCCGACCGAGTCGCCGAGCCGAGACGGCGTCGGCTGCAAGGGGTCCTGTCGGTTCTGCCCTGCTGGCGCGGGCTTGCGGTGGGCCGTCGGTCGGCGAGCGTGCTCTCTGATCACACGCCGCCACCCGCGCTGCCCCGGAAGCGGCAGCGGCGGTGGCGGTCTCGGGGCGAGGGCGAGCTCGACAATGCGGCGCTCGGCGGCGCGCCCGGTTCTCGCCGGGTGGATGAGGCGTGTGTGGCCGCCGCAGCCAGGCCCCTGACCACGTCAGTGCCCACCTCGCCGGTGCCGAAAGTGCCTCCCATGCCATGTAGGACACCCTGAAATCCTTACGGAATCGGGTCTTTCTCTCGACTGTCACGCCGGAGGCCGCGGGTTCGAGTCCCGTCCGCCCCGCCACGAAAAGCCCAGCTCCGGCTGGGCTTTTTTCGTGTCGGCGTCGGCCGCGAAACATCGCTTCGCCTTCAGCTCGGCGATCAGCTTTCGCTGCTCGTCCTTGGCGTCGGCGCCGGCGGACTTGGCCTTCTCCGACATCGCGTCGAGCCTGGCGCCCAGGCTCTGGAGCTGCTTTTCCATCTTCCCACAGGCACCGCCTTCTAATCCATGAAGCCTCGCTTTCGGCGACCGAGGGACGCATCAGCCGCGCAAACGCTAGACACCGCCCCGCGGACTGTCCGTGGAGATCTCCGCTAGAAGCGGGCGTAGACGTTCAGTTCGGGAACGATGCTCTTCCAGGGGAAGACGACGGTGCCGTTCAAAGCGAAGATATCGCCCCAACCGGCACCGATCCGAAGGTTGAACCAGCCTTTCGTGACGAAGACGGCGCTATACAAATAGACGGCGTTTTCGAGGCCTTCGATGGTGATATCGAACTCGAGCTCGACCTCGTCATCGGTGCCGGCCCGGGCTCGGATGGAGGGCTCGTCGAACCATGCGAGCCACCGAACCCCAAAGGTAAGCCCGATGTTGGGTGAGAGTCGGAGCTCGCCCATCGCGTCGAAGTGGAGAAGCGAGGTGGCGAGCTGGCCGACGATGTCCTTGTCCTCGGGGTCGAGCTCGGAGTCGATGACGGCCGCGGAGTATGTCGCCCGGATGTGGGCCGTCCACGTCTCGCTGACCCTGTAGGAGGCTGCGGCCGTCGTCGGGATCAGGAGCACCCGGGCGAACACCCCGTCCTCTTCGATGCCGACGTAGAGGAGACCACCCCGGGCTGCGATCGCCAGGGGGCCCCGGTCCCATAAGGTGCTATGGAGGAAGGCGTTCGGGATCACCTGCTGCACCAAAGCACCGGCAACCCACGGCAGCGTGAGGCTTTCGATCTGAAGCCAGTTGGTGAGGCCGAACCCCCACTTGAAGAGCCCCAAACGGGCCTCGAGCTGGTCGAGGCTGTAGGCGGTTCGGTCGAGGATTCGGCCACGCGGGTGTGTCTCGGCTGAAGGCGGGGTTGCCGCCGGCTCCGACTCCGCCGCAGCCTGTGAGGGTCCGCCCAACGCGACGCTCGCGAGCAGCAGCGCCGCGAACACGCAGCGAATCGAGGTGGGAGCAGCGCCCATTCCCTCGCGACCCCCTCGAGCTCGGCGGCTCAAAACTCGACCCGCCGCTCACCGTCTTCGAGGAGGCAGAAGCCTTCTTGGAAGTCGCAGACCCACTGACCGTCGCGGTCGATGACGCCGACAACGCCTCCCTCTTCGGCAAACCAGATCAGCGTGCCACCATCGACGTCCACGGCGACTTCGACCCGTTCGGGAACAGGCGGTGAGGCGGACGGGTCCGGAAGCCGCCACTGGAAGTCGAGATTCAGGTCGCTCGTTTCCCCTTCTATCGTCGAGAATCCTCGGTACGCGTAGGTCAACACCCGACCGTCGAGACTCTCGTTGAGTCCCAGATCACCGCCCAAGTCCACGAAGAGCTCGCCGTGGAGCACGAACGACGTGGGCAGGTCCGAATCCTCCAGCGCGCTTGCCGAAAAGCCGCACTGCTCGAAGCTCATCGAGAGCACCGAGACAAGCCGCGTCTCCCGCACGCTGATCGTCGCGGCGAGCGTGCCGGTGTCCTCGTCGGGAGGGACCTCGATCCCCTCACAGCGTCCCTCGACGCGAATGCCTCCGTTCCCTCGGAGGGCGAAGTCTCCGAGATCGATCGCCACGGTGTCCGGGTTCTGGTCGAGCTCGGCAGCTTCCGCCACCACCTCCGCGGGCTGACCCGTTTCCTGGAGTCGCTGTACGTCGTCCCCGAACTCGTCGATGAAGTCGGCCACGACTGCGGCCCGGCTCTCGTCGAGGGCGGCCGACGCTGCCTCGTACCGAGCAAAGACCTCCGAGAGGTCCGGCTGCTCCGGAACGCCGAAGTTGCACGCCCCCAAGGCCGCCGGAACCACGACGAAGAAAGCCCTGGTCAACCGCCTGCTCATCGGAAGGACGGGAGCCAAGCCGAAGCCGCACGCCCCGCCGAGGGTCAAGCGTCGGTAGCTGGCTCCCGTTCCCCCGGCCTCGCCGGCCCGGGCGCCGACCAGGGCACGGACGAACCCTCATGCGAGGCTCGAGTGGGCCGGGGTCAGGGATTCGCAAGATTGGCGCCGGGGGGACCACCTAGTGCGGTATGGTGCCTATTGTGGTTGAGCCGATGCCCCAGGCGACCTGCCCGAGAGAAGAAGAGCCCGTCGTGCTGTCGTGGAGCACGGGGAAAGACAGCGCGTGGACGCTGCGGATGCTCCGTGATCGGGGGGTACGCGTCGAGGCACTCCTCACGTCATGCAACGTGGAGTCATCGCGCGTGACGATGCACGGCGTCCCGACGGAACTACTCGAAGCGCAGGCGCGCAGTCTCGGGCTCCCGCTCGTGCGCGTGGACCTCCCGTCGCCTTGCTCGAACGAAGACTACGAGCTGGCGATGGTGCCCCGGCTGCGGTCGTTCCGAGACGACGGCGTCCTCGGCATTGTCTTCGGCGACCTGCTCTTGGTCGACGTGCGCCGATACCGTGAGCGACAGGTGGCCGCGGTGTGCCTGACACCCTGGTTCCCGCTCTTCGGATCCGATACGGGCAAGCTGGCTCGCGCGATGATTCGGGACGGGCTCCGCGCCGTTGTGACCTGCGTCGACCCGCGGCGTTGCCCGGCGGAGCTCACCGGGGCCGAGTTCGACGAGCGTTTCCTCGAGATGCTCCCAGACGGGGTCGACCCGTGCGGCGAAAACGGCGAATTTCACACCTTCGCCTACGACGGCCCCGGTTTCCGGGAGCCCATCCCCGTGCGAAGCGGCTCCGTCGTGGAGCGAGACGGCTTTCTCTTCGCAGACCTCCTGCCGGGGTTCGGGGAACCATGAGGGTCGCATCGCTTCTTCCCTCCGCCACCGAGATGGTCTGCGCGGTTGGGGGCGCGGATTCCCTCGTCGCGCGGTCGCATGAGTGTGACTTCCCGGCCGAGGTCGCGGAGCTTCCCGCCCTGACCCGGCCGCGCCGGATGCTCCCGCGATCGAGCGCCGAGGTGGACCGGGTCGTTCGCGAGATCGTCGCGGACGCCGTCGCGGTCTACGAGGTGGACGTCGAGGGCCTTCGCGCGGCGCGCCCGGATCTCGTCGTTACTCAGGACCTGTGCGACGTCTGTGCGGTATCCTTCGACGACGTGCGGTCCGCGCTGTGCGCGATCGCGCAGACCGACGTCGCGATCTGCAGCCTGAAACCGACACGACTACGAGACGTCTGGGACGACGTCCGCCGCGTCGGTGCCGCCCTCGGCGTGCCCGACCGCGGCGAGGAGGTCGCGCGACGGCTGGAAGGGCGCTGTCTCGAGATCGGAAGACGAATCGCTGGGCCGACGCGGCGGCCTACGGTGCTGACGATCGAGTGGCTCGACCCGATCATGATCGGCGGCACGTGGATGCCAGAGCTCGTCCACTTGGCCGGCGGCGAGCCCCTGGTCACGTCGCCCGGTCAACATGCGCCCACGCTCGACCGCGACGCCCTCTGTGGGATCGACCCCGACGTCGTGCTCGTCAAGCCGTGCGGTTTCGATCTGGCCCGTTCCGCGCTGGAGCTCGAGCTGCTCGAGAAGAACCTCCCATGGTCACGTTGGTCCGCCGTCGCGGGGGGCCGCGTGTTTGTCGCGGACGGCAACGCGTTCTTCAACCGACCCGGACCCCGCTTGGTCGAGTCGCTCGAGATCCTGACGGCCGCGATACATGGGAGGGAGGTTCCGGACCTCGCCGCCGCGCACCGGGAGTCCTTCTTTCGCGTCACACCCGACCTCGCGCTCGTGGACGTCGTTGAGGGAACCCGAATCGCTAACCTCGAATGACGCCGTCTGCCCCACTCCGCGGCTACGGCAACCGATGTGGCGTGGTCCGTCATGTCCCGTCCATGTGCTGGCGATAGAGCGCGACCTCGCGGGGGGTCACACGACGCGCGCTGAGGACAGAGTAAGCCATTGGCTTACCCCGTCGATTCGCATCGCCCCCGGGCGCTCACGGCGTCGATCGCCGGCCCGGTGAACAGACCACCCCGGTCCGCCGTACCCCAAGACCATGCGGCGTCACTACGTGTTGAAGTGCCAGGGGTGCGGGGCCCCGGCGGCGGACTGCGTTCGGATCTGCCCGTTCTGCCGGACGGCCACGGGGTTCGAGGCCCTCGGCACCACTGGGGGCGTTCGCAAGATGGCGGACGGTGGGATGCACGTCAGCCAGGGGGCCGAGGTCGTCATCGGCGTCGCTCCGGACGAGGGCGCGACGCGGGAGTGCCCGTTCTGCGGTGCCGAGACCGCGATTCGAAAGACCCACTGCCAGCACTGCCAGGCCAAGATCGTGATCGAGCGCCTGCGGGTGTCACGCCTCGTCATCGAGGGCGGGCGGATGGTCATCGGCGGCGGCGGCAAGGTCGAGGTGGTGGGCCGGCGGAAGGGCCCGCTCCACGAGGCGGCAGAGCGCGGGGATCTCGACGCGGTCAAGGAGCGCGTTCTCGATGGGGACGACCCGGATCAGCAGGACGAGGCGGGCCGGCGGGCGCTCCACTACGCCGCCGCCGGGGGGCACCTCGCCGTGGCCGAGTGGCTGCTGAGCGTTGGCGCCGACCCCGAGGCGGCGGACCAGAAGGGCAAGAACCCCCGCGCCGTCGCCGACAAGGCGGGCGCCCGGCCCGTCGCCGAGCTCCTCGCCGCCGTCGGAGGGTGAGCGTCAGTCGGCGATCACTGTGACGTCGAGGTAGGTGGCGCGACCCATCGCAAACACCAGAACATCCGACGAGTACAGCTCGCAATGGTCGTCCGCCTTGCTTCGAACGGCCCCTTGCTGGCCGTCTGGTGATGTCGCTTACCGGGTGTCGACGGTCACCAGTTTCCGTAGGAATCGGGCCCGGGGCGGCGGCGCGTTCAGAACTGCGCGCGGTACTCGGTCGGCGTCATGTCGGTCAGCTTTCGAAACGCGGTGCTGAAGGCGGGCACGCTCTGGTAGCCGACTTCGAAAGCGGTCTCCGTGACCTGCATGCCGCGAGCGAGGTGCTCCATCGCCCGGATCATCCGTGCCTGCTGAAGGTACTGACCGAAGGTCATGTGGATCTCGACGTTGAGCCGGCGCATCAGCGTCCTGGGGCTCATCGCCGCCGCCCGGGCCGCGTCCTCGAGGCGGATCGGGTCGCCGAGGTGCTCCTGCGCGTAGGAGAGAGCCTTCGCCAGCTCCTCCGACTGCGCCTTCGGCAGCGAGAGCTGCCGGTGGGTACGCAGCGCGTTCCGACATAGGTCGAGCAGGGTCCGGAAGAAGCGCTCGATCTCCTCGTCGGGCTCGTGGGTCTTCACCGTCCATCGGCGCGCGTGTTTGATCATCTCCCGAATAACCGGGCTGCCCGGGAAGACCCGGAAGACCGGAGACACGTCGTTCGCGAAGTCGGGGCGGAAGAAGAGGGACGTGCAGCGCACCTCTTTGATCGTCGTGGCCTTCACCATCGTCCCCGCCGGAACCCAGGCGATGCGCGACGGGGGGAGTCGCCAGGAAGCCTCGTCCGTCTCCAGCAGAAACAGCCCCTCCAACCCGTAGAGGAGAACGTGGCGCTCGAAGGCCATGGAGAGATCGATGGCGTCCATCACGACGTCGTGCGTGAACGCCTGCGCCCGGCTGTGCTGCAGCGCGTGGACGAGCTCTGGCGGCGGCTCGGTCGGCATCGTCAAAAGACTAGCCCGGTGCCGCCGAGGCACCGGGCTCACGGTTCTCGCCTGCGGATCGACTAGCGAAGCAGGGTCGCCAGCACCAGGACGAGGTGGAGCCCCGCAAGCACCTGGGACGTCCGCTGCATCTGCCGCGTCGTCTGGCCGTCCTCGGTATAGCCGCTCTGCGCGAGGAACCGCTGCTTGATGAGCTCACCCACCAAGTACGCGCCGCCGAAGGTGGTCGGCACCCACGCCATGGCGGGCGCGGTGAGCACCACCTGGAGCAGCGCCGCAGCACCCAGCAGGTTGGCGATCGCGAAGGCCAGAGAGATGAGCTCGCGCTGCTTCACCCGCAGGAGGAGCTGCACGATCGCGGCGAGGGCGAGCAAGCCCGCGACGGCGGCCGCCGCGATCCCCACACCGGACACGGCGATGGGCGCCGCGCCCGCGATGAAGGCACCGGCCAGAGCGGCGCCGATCCCCACACCTTTCGCCAGCGTCTCCAGCCAACCCAAGGTGTCCCAGTTCCGAGTGTGCCAGGCGGTCGCCTGAGCCCGTGTAACCGTTTCAGTCGTCATGCCCTGACGTTAGGAACTCCCGCCCCAGCCGGCCTTCGCCGAAACGACAGTCTCCTTCGCGAAAGCGACAAGCCCGGCGCAAGCGAGGCCGCGGGCCCTGCCCCAACACGATGGCCTAGGAGCCGTGGGTCACCACTTCGGAGGCTCGCCGCTGTTGCGTCGAGCGGTCGACTAGCAGCCTCGGCAGCGTGGCCGCGTAGACCTGGTCCGGGAACCTCTCGTGGGCGAAGCGCCCTGCGGCTTCGCGTCACGGTCCCTCGCGCACGCTCTCCGCGGGTTCGCGCGGCGGAGGTGCTATTCCTTCGCCGTGAGCGTGTATGTCCGCTTCGCCCGGCCCGACGACGTCGGGCTGGTGAGCCAGGACGGCTCGATCCCGCGAGAGGTGGTCCTACGCAAGATCAACCTCGAAGAGGTGATCGTCGCCGAGGTCGACGGAAAGACCGTGGGCTACATCCGGCTCGAATACCTTTGGTCGCACGTTCCCTACATGGCGCTGATCTACGTTCTGGGGACGCATCGACGCAGGGGTGTCGGCCGGGCGCTGCTGAAGTTCACGACCGACTACCTGCGGGCGTTGGGACACGAGCATTTCTTCAGCTCGTCGCAAGACAACGAGCCGGAGCCGCAAGCCTGGCATCGGCAGGTCGGCTTCGTCGATGCCGGTCGAATCGAGGGCATCAATCCGGACGGAAGTACCGAGCTGTTCTTCCGCCTGAAGCTCCGATAGAGAAGGCGTACCTGGCCGAGGATGCCGACCCTACGGCTCGCAGTCACGGTAGCCCTCGCCGACGACGACGAGCCGGTAGGTGCCGTCCGGGTCGAGGACTAGCAAGACGACAACAACGTTGAGATCCGCCCGGAGGTCGACGACCTCTCCTTCGACGAGGGCGTCCCAGGACGCCTCGCTCGGGCCCCATGAGTTGACGCCGGACGGGGAGCTGGGAAGGGAGGAAGTCTGCAGGAACAGCCCCTGCCGGCCGACCAGTCCGAAGCTCGAAGGCCAGGGGCCGCCCGCCATCCCTGAGCCGCTGGACCGAATACGTGGCGCAGCCGACATCGCGCACGTCACCAGCCTCGAAGCCGCCGACATCGTCCAGCGCGCGCAGACAGCGCTGGCGCGCCCCCCGGTCGGCCGGGAGATAAAAGCTCCCCAGGGGGAGGCTGCTGTACCACCGCCGGCACTGCCGGCCGGTCGGGGTGAGGTCCCGGTCC
>DAPKRP010000112.1:0-2087 GCA_031800515.1 Polyangiaceae bacterium LLY-WYZ-14_1
CCGGTGCGTCCCCCGGCTGGGCCGCCCGGAGGGCGACGATACCGGACACGGCGACCAGCCAGGCGGCCCCAGCGAGGTGGCGACGCCGAGCCCGTCGGCGCGTCGAGGTCGGCGTCGCCCTCGAGGGACCTGGCGTCGGGGGATCGTCCGGAGACGGCGTCGCGGGGGCTTCCCCGGGGGAACCGTCGGCGTCGGCCTGTCGATCGGGGTCGGCCATCGGAGGGCGGGCCCTCGCCGGGAGGGACGGCGCCGGTCATCATGACACGTCCTCGTGTCCGGCCGCCCCCGCGTTCCCCGGCCGCCGGGAACCGACCCGGACGGCATCCTGCTCACCTTTCCGGTCGCCCCGGAGCACGCCGGGATGCGCCTCGACCGGTTCATCCAATCGCGCATCCCCCGGCTGTCCCGAACCCGGGCCGCCCAGATCGTCGCCGGATGCGCCTACCGCCACGATGGACGCCGCCGCCGGCCGAGCGACCGGGTCCAGGCGAACGAGGTCGTCGTCCTGGTGCGACCCCGTTTCGAGGAGCCGGAGGTCCCCCGCCACTTCGGTGTGGTCTTCGAGGACGAGGACGTGCTCGCCGTCGAC
Source organism: Polyangiaceae bacterium LLY-WYZ-14_1 (assembly GCA_031800515.1). GTDB lineage: Bacteria > Myxococcota_A > Polyangia > Polyangiales > DAPKRP01 > DAPKRP01. The sequence continues at coordinate 590 of DAPKRP010000112.1, forward strand.
AAGCCCGCCGGGCTACCCGTGCACCCGACCGCCACCTACCATCGGAACACCCTCACGGCGCTCCTCCGGGAGCGCTACGGCGACCCACCGCCACACATCGCCCATCGCCTCGACCGGGAGACCAGCGGGGTGCTCGTCTGTGGAAAGCACCCGCTGGCCGAGCGTCGACTCAAGGTGGCCTTCGAGAAGCGGCGGACGGGCAAGCGCTACCTGGCGATCGTTCGGGGAGCGGTCCGCGACGACCTCGACCTCATCGAGCTCCCCCTCGGGCCCGCCCGGAACGGCCCCCACTACTTGATGGAGGTTCGCCGGGCCGAGGGAGGCTCCGAGGCCCGAACCCGGCTGGCCGTCCGGGAGCGGCAGGAGGACCACACCCTGGTCGAGCTCGCGCCGGAGACGGGCCGGCAGCACCAGCTCCGGGTCCACCTCGCCGCGGTCGGCCATCCCATCGTCGGCGACAAGATGTACGGGCCGGAGGGGGTCGCCCCCTTCCTCGCCTACGTCGAGGCGGGGGGCGTGACCACGCCGGAGCTCGTCGAACGCCTCGGCCACGACCGGCACGCCCTCCACGCCTTCGAGCTCGAGGTCCCCCATCCCCGGGATGGGATGCCACTGCGGCTCGCCGCCCCCCTGGCCCCCGACCTCCGCGCCCTCTGGGAACGCCTCGGCCGGCGGAAAGAGCCGGGCTCGACACGCGCTCGAAGGACGGTAGCTTCCCGGCCGTGAAGCTCCCCTCCGAACGGCGCCCGGCGCAGCGTTGGGCCCTCGTCTTCCTCTGCCTGGCGGCGGCCGCCTCGACCGCAGGCGGCTGCGCGTCGAGCCCGAAGATCCGGACGACCTCTCCCTTCACGGACCGGGACGCGGAGGTCTTCGATGGCAGCGTCGACTTCGTCGCCGACCCCCGCGCGCTCCAGGGACGCTGGGAAGAAGAATACGTCGCGGACATGCAGCACCGGGTCGGCCGGCTGGACCTCCTGGCGGTGGTCGAGATCGACACGATCCGAAACGATCTGACCCCGGAGGGCCGAAGCCAATATCGGCTCTTCGCCAAGATCGACCGGGTGCTGTTCGAATCGGATGATTTCGACGTCGACGAGCTGGAGCTCAACGTCCGGGACGGCGAACCGGGCTACCCGACGGTGGCCGACAACCAGCGGCGCATCCTGAACGAGCCCTTCATCGCCTTCGTCAAGTTCGCCCCACCGGAGGTGTCCGGGGAGGCTCCCGTGCCCCGCTGGCATCTGTCGCCGGTGAGCGAGCCCATCCTGGAGGAGATCCGAGCGCTGCTGCAGGAACGCGACCCCGGGGCCATGAAGGACACGGGCAGCCGCCGGGTCTTCGTCCACGACGACGAGTGAGAGGGTCGCTTCGGGGCGGTACCGGTCAGGGACCCTCGATGGCGAGATGGGGCCGCCGGTCGGCGTTCGTCGCCAGGGGCCCGTGGAACCGCCAGGGCGCCTCGGAGAGACCGTCGACCTGGACGACGAGGACCGGCGCC
>DAPKRP010000113.1:0-3507 GCA_031800515.1 Polyangiaceae bacterium LLY-WYZ-14_1
GATGGGGTACCCGCCCTCGCCGTCGGCCGGATCGCCGCCTGGGACGCGTTGATCCGGGAGGAGCTCGAACGGGTGCGTCGCGGGCGTTCCGCCCTGCGGCCCTACGCCGGCACGAACCAGGCCGAGCTCTTCGCCGTGGCCGTCGAGGTCTTCTTCGAACGGCCGGAGCAGCTCGCCCGCAGCCACCGGGAGCTGTTCCAGGCCCTCGAGGCGTTGTTCGGTCTGGACCCGCGCGCCCCCCGGGACGCGGGGCTCACGTAGCGGACGCCCGAACCTCTTCCGGTCGTTCGAAGTGGGCGAGGCGGCGGAAGCGTTCGAAACGCTGGTCGACGTGCTGACGGGAGATCGCCTCCAGTCGTTCCACCGCCACCCCCTCGACGCAGAAGCTCGCCACCGCGCTGCCGTAGACGATGGCCCGGCGAAGCTGGTCCGGGTCGAGGGCGTTGCAGCTCGCGAGGTAGGCGACGAGGCCCCCGGCGAAGCTGTCGCCGGCCCCCGTCGGGTCCCGGACCTCGTCCACCGGGTAGGCGGGGGCGCTGAAGATGTCGTCCTGGTCGTCGAAGAGCAGGGCGCCGTATTCCCCGCGCTTCACCACGACCATCTTCGGGCCCATCCCCCGGAGGGCACGGCCCACTTTGACGATGTTCTTCTCCCCGGAGAGCTGCTGCCCTTCTTCTTCGTTGAGGACCAGCATGTCGATCCGTCGCAGCAGGGCGCCGAGGTCGTCCCGGGCGCCGTCGATCCAGAAGTTCATCGTGTCCGCCACCACGAGGGCGGGGGCGCCGGTCAGCTGCTCGAGGGCTTCCATCTGGAGCGCCGGCGCGACGTTCCCGAGCATGACGAACCGGCTCTGCCGGTAGGCGTCTGGCAGCTTCGGATGAAAATCGCCCAGGCAGTTGAGCTCGGTCTTCACCGTCTCCCGGCTGGCGAGGTCGTCCGAGTAGCGGCCTTCCCAGTGGAAGGAGGGCCCCGCCACCCGTTCGACGCCTTCCGTGTCGATGCCTCGCTCCCGAAAGCCCGCGAGGGTGGCCTCCGGGTAGTCATCCCCGACGACGCCGACCAGCCGGCTCCGGGCGAACAAGCTCGCGGCGAGGGCGGCGTAGGTGCCCGAGCCGCCGAGGACCCGGGGAAAGGTGCCGAACGGGTTGTGGAGGGTGTCGAAGGCGACGGAGCCGACGATCAGAACGGGCTCGGAGCTCATGAAAGGTGCCGTGCGATCAAGGGTTCGAGTTTGGCCCGCGCCTCCGGCGTGATGCGTTCCGGCGCAGTCAGGATGGCGTGGGCGAGGGCGTCCCGGGCCGGGCTCGATGCCGGGTCCGGGATCCGCGGGACCAGGGCCCGCAGAAGTCTCTGGGCGTTGGCGACGTTCCGCCGGAGCACTTCCAGCACCGACTGGACGTTCACCGACCCTTCCGTCTGATGCCAGCAGTCGTAGTCGGTCACCATCGCCACGGTGGCGTAGGGCAGCTCCGCCTCCCGGGCGAGGCGGGCTTCCGGGAGGTTGGTCATCCCGATGACGTCGACGCCCCAGCTCCGGTAGAGGTTCGATTCCGCCCGCGTCGAGAACTGGGGCCCTTCGATGCAGACGTAGGTCCCTCCCCGGTGGACGGTGACGTCCACCTCCTCCGCCGCCGCCCCGAGGGCGGCGGACAGGGCGGGGTCGATCGGTTCCGCGAGCTCGACGTGGGCGACGACGCCGAGGCCTTCGAAAAAGGTGTTCGGACGACTCCGGGTTCGATCGACGAACTGGTCCACGAGCACGAAGTCCCCGGGGTGGATCGATTCCTTCATGGAGCCGACGGCGGAGACGCTGACCACCTGCTCGGCCCCGAGCTGCTTCAACGCGAGCAGATTGCCCCGGTAGTTGACCTCGTGAGGGGGGATGCGGTGACCCCGCCCGTGGCGGGGCAAGAACAGCATGCGCACCCCGTCGAGGCGCCCGCTCACGATGGCGTCGGAGGGGGGCCCGAAGGTGGTTTCCACCCGGAGCTCTTCGACGTCTTCGAGGTCGTCCATCGCATAGAGGCCGCTGCCTCCGATGATTCCGATGGTGCGCTCCGTCGGGTTGCCGCTGCTCGTCGTCGTCATGGTTTTCCTGTCCGTCGCTGCTTCCGGCGCCCGGGGCGGCGGCGGACGGTAACATGGCCGCCCTCGAGGTTCAGGCGCGGGCGGCTTGCCGGGCCCGGAGCGCGAGCCCGGCGGCGCCGAGGCAGGCGACGAGCGCGCCCAGGGGGGCGGCGGCGACGGCGAGGATCTCTCCGAGACCGAAGGCGACCAGCAGGAGCCCGACGGCGGGCAGCACCGCGAGGCCGGCGCCGAGGGCCGCCGGGACCGCGCCGTTGAGGCTGCGCCGGATGGCGTGGCCCCAGACGACCGCGGCGGCGAGGGTCCAGAGGAGCAGCCCGAGCACCGCGAGGCGCACGCCCGGCGCGCCCGCCCCTTCGGCGGCGGACGCCAGGAGCAAGCCGGCCCCCTGAGGCAGCATCTCGGCTTCGATCTCGATGTCGTCCACCCGGGACAGGGGGACCCGCTCGAGGGCGCGGGTCCCCGGGGCCCGTTCGAGGACGGCGGTCGGCCGGCCGTCTTCCACCTGGAGCGCGACGTCCGCCAATCCCCCCCGGTCGAGCCAACGGGCGCGCCCCTCGATCACCCCCCGAGGGGTGGCGAGCTCGACGTCGAGGTCCCGGGCGAAGCCCGCCTCGATGCGCATGTACCCGTCGAGGCGACGGCTCTCCTCGGCGCGCTGGGTCGGGGTCTCGAAGGGCTCGGACCAGGCGGTCAGCTGACGGAGGGGGCGTCGGTCGGGGGTCGGCCGATAGAAGGCGCCGGTGCCGACCAAGCCCATGCCGACCAGCGTGACCAGCGCGGCGGCGAGCAGGGGGGTGGCCCCGGCGAGGGCCGCCTGGCGCCGGGTGCTGCTCGCGTCCGCCTCCGCGTGGGCGGCGCCGACGATACCCGCGCCCCCCGCCGCCGGCGGTACCCAGGCGAGAAGCGCGCCGACGGCGATCTCGCCGACCGTGGCGCCGACGAAGGCGTCGACGCTCGGGGCCCCAGCGCTCATCTCGCCGAGGGCGCGCCCGAGGGCGCCCAGGGTTCGCGCCGGCTCGGCGACGAGGGTGGCGAGGGCGACCCCCAGCCAGGCGGCGAGCCCCGCGAGGACGAGGCCCCCGACCACCAGGGCGGCCGCCCGGCGTCCCGGCCAGGCGGCGAGCAGGCCCGCTCCGAGGGCGCAGGCCCCGAGAAGGGCGGGCATCGTCTCCGGCGCGAGCTCGTCGACCGCCTCCGCCGCCGCGTGGCCGTGGAGGCCGCCGACGACGACCACCCCGGCCAGCGCCAGGCCGATGGCGAGGGCCCAACCCAGGCCCCGCAGGCCGAGATGGGCGTCCCGTCGCAGCCGGGTCGCGAGGGCTCCGGGCACGCCCCGCTGACCGGGAGGCGGGGTCCGGGCCAGCATCGCCTCCGCATAGCGCAGGGGAACCAGGACCAGGGCGATGGCCCAGATCCACG
>DAPKRP010000114.1:0-1677 GCA_031800515.1 Polyangiaceae bacterium LLY-WYZ-14_1
GGTCGGCCCCTTCCTCGAGGCCCCCCGGGCGCTCCGGGTCCCAGACGACGCGCCGCCCCCCGAGGTCGACCACCAGGCGACCCTCCGGATCCGAGGCGAGGCGAGCGTCGGCGGCGGGCGGCCGAAGGACCAGCCGGGTGCGACCGAACCCGGCGACCCGGCCGGTCTCCTGAAGGTTGCTGATCGCGTTCTGCCAGCGCCGGAGCGCGCTCCAGCCCCGGGTCAGGGAGGCGGGCTCTCCCCGAAGGTCCAGGACCGAGACGGCGTCGACCTCGCCCCCCACGCGGATCGTGAAGGCGACGCGGTAGTCGCCGAGGGGGACGGGGGGGCCCTCGTCCGCGCTCCGACTTCGGGTGAGATTGGCCAGGCCCCGGACCCCGGCGATGCCCCGGGGGACCACCCGGACGTCCGCCCGGTAGACGTCCGCGAAGCCCGAGCGTTCCCGCGCCTGGAAGAGCACCTCCTGCCAGCCGCGGCGGGAGGCGCCCTCCGGCGGCGGCGCCTCCACCCAGACGACGGAAGCCTCGGCGACGTCGAGCCCATCGGAGGCGAGGGCGGCGGCGAGGGCAGTGCCGACGGCGGGCCCCTGGGCCTCGTGACCGCCGGCGCACCAGCCCCCGAGGAGCGCTGCTGCCGCCGCCGCGAGGAGCAGAGCCCGCCGGTCCGCGTAGCGGCCCGTGACCATCCTGGGAGATAGCACGGCACGGTCCGGGCCAGCACACGCTTGCGAACGGGAGGGACCCTCGGATATCAAGCGGATCCCCGATCCCGAGGGAGTCCTGCCCGATGCGTCCGACCCATCTGCCTTTCTTGTTCCTCGTCCCCCTCCTCGGAGCGACCCTGCTGGCCTCCCCGGTGGATGCCCAGCGGCGCCGGGGCCGCGTCGACGCGGAGATCGCGGCCCTTCGACCCAAGCTGGAAAGCGGCGACCCGGCCCAGATGAAGGAGGGCATCCAGGGGCTCTTCGCCCTGGACAACCCGGCGGTCATCCCGGTCCTGGCGGAGCTGCTCCGCTCCGGCGCCCCGGACGATGTGACGGACGAGGCCCTCTTCGTCCTGTCCGAGCTCGCCCACCGGGACGCGATGGACGTGCTCGTCGAGTTCACCAACCACCGGCGGGACGAAGCGCGGAAGCGCGCCTACGAGGCGATCGCCCGCATCGACCACCCGGCTCGGCGAGGGACCCTCGAGGAATGCCTGAGCGACAGCGATCGGGACATCCGAGGCACCTGCGCCTTCGCCCTCGGCGAGATCGGCGCCAAGGCCTCCCTGGACGTCTTGTTCCGGGCCTTCGAGCGCGGGGTGGTCGAAGCGGCGATCTCCATCGGCAAGCTCGGGGACGAGCGCCACATCGACCGCTTCGACGAGTACCTCGAGCAGCAGCCGCTGCCGATCATGCTCGATGGCTACAACGAGTTCCTGAGCCGCAACGACATCAAGAAGAAGCGGAAGGAGAAGGTGGTGACGGACCTCGGGGAGATCAGCGGTCCCCTGGTCCGACGCTTTCTCTTCGACTACCTGAACACCTTCTCCGAAAACGACGAAAGCGAGCTCCGCCAGGCGGTGGAGGAGACCATCCGCCGCATCCCGGACGACCCGAGCGTCGCCGGCGAGCGCATCCCCTCCGGAGGCAACTGATGACGGCCCCCCGGTTCCCCTTTCCTTCGACGATGACTC
>DAPKRP010000115.1:0-17313 GCA_031800515.1 Polyangiaceae bacterium LLY-WYZ-14_1
TGCCCCTCCACCGGCCTCTGCCCCGTTCCGGCAGAGGGACCCGACGGTCGACGGGGTCGTTCATCCCGTCGGTCCCTTTCGGGCTTCCGCCCCAAGCGCCGGCGCCTCCTCGGCCGCTTCGGGCTCGGGGCGGTCGCGAGGCGGGCGCGGGGCGTCGGTCCCCACGTCGGCGTCGTCGAGCTCGACCCGATAGCTTCGGCGGAGGTCGGCGAGGGCCTTCGCCGCCGCGGCCTCCCGCCGGGCCTCCCGGAAGTCCGCCTCGACCTGCCCCCGGACGGAGGCGAGGGGCGGCACGCTTCCCGGAGTCACCCTTTTGAGGCGCACCAGGTGCTCGCCGAGACCGGAGGACAGGGGAACCCACTCGCCCCGGGGAAGGGTGGGCAAGGTCTCGGCGAAGGAGCGCCCGAAGATGCGCGTGACCCGCTCCGGGCTGGCCCCCTGGAACCTCAGGCCATGGGGAAAGGGGTCTCCGAGCTCCGCCGGATCGGCGGTTCCGGCCCGGAGGACCTCGAGGGCCCTGGTCACTCTGGCGCGGGGCGGCGTCCCGTCCGTCCCCGAGGAGAAAAACACCTGACTGAAGTCGAGCCGCCCGGGGGAACGATAGTCGTCGCGGTGGGCCTCGAAGTAGGCGCGGAGGTCGGCCTCTCGGGCGGTGGGCTCGGCCCCATCCACCTCCGCCTCCCCGATGCCTTCGAGCACGAAGCGCATCTTCTGGATGAGCCGGCGGCGGACGATGGGGTCGGTCCGGTCCAGACCCAAGGCGAGGGCCTCCCGGTAGAGGACCTCCTCGTCGACCCAGTCGGCGACGAGCGCCCGCCGTTCCTCGGCGTCCGGGGGCCGGCCCCGCTCCCCTTCGAAGCGGCGCGCCAGAGAAGCGAGGGTCTGCGCCGGTACCTCGATCCGGTTGCGGGCCGGCTCGCCGGCCAGCGCCTCCCAGGCGACCAGCAGCAGGGCGCCCAGGGCGAGAAAGTGGATCGACGGCTCCTTCCACATGGGGCTTCTTTCTACTACCCCCCATCCGACATGCCCGAACGTTGGGACGCGATCGTGGTGGGGGCGGGGCCGAATGGCCTCTCCGCTGCCAACGCCCTGGTCGACGCCGGAAAGTCCGTGCTCCTCCTCGAAGCCCGGGAGCGGGCGGGAGGCGCCGCCCGGACGGAGGAGCTCACGGAAGCGGGGTTTCACCACGACACCTGCTCGGCGATCCATCCGATGGGGATGGTCTCCCCGGCCTTTCGGAGCTTCGACCTCGAGGCCCACGGCCTGCGTTGGGTCCACCCGGATCTGCCCGTCGCCCAGCCCCTCGACGGGGGCGAGGGCGTCGCCCTGCGCGTGTCCGTCGACGAGACCGCCGAGGCCCTCGGCTCGGACGCCCGCGCCTACCGACGGCTCATGGGTCCCCTGGCCCGCCGCTGGGAGGAGCTGTTCGACGAGGCCCTCCGGCCGTTGCTTCGGATCCCCGGTCGACCGTTGTTGATGGCGCGCTTCGCCCTCCGCGCCCTCCGGACGGCGACGGGGCTCGCCCGGGGCTGGTTCGACGGTGAGCCCGCCCGGGCGCTCTTCGCCGGCTCCGCCGCCCACTCGGTGCTCGACCTCGACGCGCCGGGGACCGCCGCCTTCGGGATCATGCTGAACCTGGCCGGGCACGGGGTCGGCTGGCCGTTTCCCCAGGGCGGGGCCGGCCGGATCGCCGACGCCCTGGTCGCCCGCTTCGAGGCCAAGGGAGGAACCCTTCGCACCGGGGTCGAGGTCGGCCGCCTGGCCGAGCTGCCCGACTCCCGGGTCGTGCTGTTCGACGTGGTGCCCTCCCACCTGGCGAGGATCGCCGGGGAGGCGTTGCCCCCCGGGTACCGCCGACGCCTCGAGCGTTTCCGCCACGGCTTCGGGACCTACAAGCTGGATTGGGCCCTCGATGGCCCGATTCCCTGGCGCTCGGAGCTCTGCCGCCGGGCGGGCACCGTGCACGTCGGTGGGACCCTGGACGAGGTCGCCGCCTCGGAAAAGGCGGTGTCGGAAGGCCGTCTATCGGACCACCCCTTCCTCATCCTGGCCCAGCAGAGCCTCTTCGACCCGACCCGGGCGCCGGAGGGCAAGCACACCGGTTGGGCCTACTGTCACGTGCCGAACGGCTTCGACGGGGACGCCACGGAGCTCATCGAGGCACAGGTCGAGCGCTTCGCCCCGGGCTTTCGAGACCGGATCCTGGCCCGCCACGTCGCTCCCCCGGCCTGGCTCGAGTCGCTGAACGCCAACCTCGTAGGGGGGGACGTCGGCGGCGGACGCAACGACCTCTGGCAGCTGCTCGCCCGACCCGCCTTCCGGCTCGACCCCTACGCGACCCCGAACCCGCGCCTCTTCCTCTGCTCGGCGGCGACGCCCCCCGGCGGGGGCGTCCACGGCATGGGCGGCTGGTGGGCGGCCCGGTCGGCGCTCCGCCGTCGATTCTGACCACCGGCGGGGGCGGAAGGCGACGATCCGGGTGGGGGCTCACGTCCCGAACTGGGGCCCGGGTCCCCCAACACCACAGCGTGCAACTTCCTGCACAACGCGTTTCCTCAATCATTTCGTGTTCCCTTCGGCAGGCACGGCCCCTGCAGAGAGGCGGCGTGCACACGGGAGGACGCGCGGAGTGGTCGTCCCTCAGGAGGAACTCGAGATGAAGCGCATGCAGTTGATCCTGGCCGGTCTCGTCGCCACCTTCGGCGTCCCGGCCCTCACCCAGGCCCAGGCCTTCGAGTGCGACTCGAAGTTCGGCGCCTGCGGCACCCCCGACGTCTCCGGCGGCGCCTGCGGCTGCGGCGGCGGCGGCAGCATCCTGATCGCCAACACGGACCTCGGCGACACCTACCAGTTCGCCGACGACTACGATAACGACGGCTGGGAGGACTCCTTCGACAACTGTCTCCGGGCCTACAACCCGGACCAGGGGGACGCGGACGGCGACGCCTTCGGCGACGCCTGCGACAACTGCCTCGACGTCGCCAACGCCGACCAGCTCGACTTCGACGGCGACCTGATGGGCAACGCCTGCGACAACGACCTCGACGGCGACGACATCCTGAACGAGCTCGACAACTGCATCGGCGTGCCGAACCCCCTCGTCGACGGCCTGCAGCTCGACCTCGACGGCGACGGCTTCGGCGACGCCTGCGACGAAGACATCGACGGCGACGGCCTGGTCAACCTGGAAGACGCCTGCCCGATGGACGGCACCATCACCTCCCCCTCCGGCGCCGAGCGGGAGCTCTGCTTCCCCGACATCGACGGCGACGGCATCAGCGAGGTCGGCCAGCTCCCGGACGTCTGCCCGGGCTTCTTCGACCCGGACCAGCTCGACATGGACGGCGACGGCCAGGGCGACGTCTGCGACGCGGACATCGACGGCGACGACCTCATCAACGCCCTCGACAACTGCGCGAACGTCCCGAACGCCGACCAGATCGACGCGGACCGGGACGGCCTCGGCAACGCCTGCGACGCCCGCTACTGCTACGTCGTCTTCGGTGACGACGAAAACTGCCTCGACCCCCAGGGCGAGCTGTCGGTCTACGTCCCGGCGCTCCTGACCGAGACCGGCACCGCCTTCCGGCTCCCGGTCTTCATCAACCGGGAAGACCCCCAGGCCTTCGAGTACCGCTGGACCATCGAGTCCGCCCCGAACGGCTCCGGCGCCAGCGTCGAGAACGCCCTCGGCCGCCTGGAAGGCGCGGTCAACCACGAGTTCGCCTATGCCGACGCCGCCGCCTCCTTCCGGCCGGACCGGCCGGGCGTCTACCGGGTCCGGGTGACCGTGACCACCCTCGGCGCCGACGAGGTCACCGGCGAGGTCGGCTCCCGCGCCGAGTTCGTCACCGACATCGTCGCCAACCCGGGCGGCTCCGCCGGCGGCTGCGCCGTGGGCGGCGAGACCCCGGTCTCGGCGGGCCTCCTCGCCCTGGTGGCCGGCCTGCCCCTGGTCCTCCGCCGCCGCCGGCGCCGGGCCTGAGCCCCGAGCCCCAACCCACTTGACCGCGTGAACGGCCGCCTCCCTCCGGGGGGCGGCCGTTTGCCGTTTCTCGCTCCCCGATCAGAGGGGGTTGAGGAATCCCTCTCGGGAGAAGCGCCCGAAAGGCCTGTCAGGAGCCATGACCGTCGCGTCCTCCACTGGAACCCAGACCCGCCGGGGAAGCGGGACCAGAAGGAGGACGAATGGAACGCTCAACAGCAGGGGATCGACCCGCCTGGCAGGCCGGATGGGCCGTGATGGTCGCCGCGGTGCTGGTAGCCGCCGGCGCCTGCGGGCCCGATGGCGAAGACGACCCGATGACGGGCGGACGGGACGGCGACGACCACGGGATGGAAGGAGAGGACGTCGACCCGGGGATCGGCGACGACGATGACGACGATGACGACGACGACGAGAGCGGGATGGGGGACGACGACGGCGTCGCACCCTCCTGCGTCCCCTTCTCTCCCCCGGGAGGCTGCGGGTCCCTGTCGGACTGCGCCGCCGTGCTCGAAGAAGGCCTCGGCGTCTCCGTGGTGCGCCAGGAAAACGAAGACCTCATGACCCGGGAGATGGCCCGATCGTACCTCTGCGAATCGAGCAACGCCCAGTACATCTACGACCGGTCCCGCCGGGAGTCCGGCGGGGGCGGGGTGAGCTTCCTCGGCTTCTCCATCAGCGGCGGCGGCGAGGTCTTCAACAGCGTGTCCACCGTGGAGACCTGGCAGGAGGAACGCTGCGCCGAGGACGTTCGAGAAGCGTCCCTCGACTCCCTTCGCCAATTTTTCATCTCGGTGAACGACCAGCGACCCAGCGTCTACGCCTGGACCCAATGCGTGAATGCGGTGACCACGTGCCATGCGGCCGCCGAACCCGCCCCGAAGGGCTTCATGGCGCAGGTCATCGATGGGGAGTCGGACGTCATCGCCATCGAGCTTCGTTGGTGCGGGACCGTCGGTGACGTGCGGGTCGTGGACGCCACCGTCACCGCCGTCGACGTCATCGGCCTGGACTGCACCGAGCCCCTGGCGGAAGGAGAGCCCCTCCCCGTCGGCGAGACCTCCGTCTTCTGCAGCCGTCTCGACCCAAACGCGGATGGACTGTTCGCGGTCACCGCCGAGGTGTCCCTCCCTGGAGACCGCTTCCGACGTTATTCGGCCATGAGCTTGATCCCCGCGATCGACGCGCCGGAGCCCGTGCCCGTCGCGGAGGAACGTCTCTATTACTTCGATCCCGACGGCGACGGCTACGCTGCCGCGGACGCGCGCATGCGCTGGATGGCGGAGCTCCCGGAGGACGAGGTCGGGCTGTGGACCGAACGGGTCCCCGGCGTCTGGACGGACACGGACTGCTGCGAGCTCGACGCGAACACGCGTCCCGGGCAGGACCAGTTCTTCGCCGAGGCGAACTACTGCGGGAGCTACGACTACGACTGCGACGGGGAGGAAACCCTTCGCTTCGAGGAACCGGCCATCTGCGACCCTCCCGTCGACTGTCGGCTCTCGAGCGTCGAGTCTCGGGTCACCGACGCCGGCTGGGTGTGGGGCAACACGCCCCCGTGCGGAGACCAGGGCCTCTACGGGAACGAAGGGGACGCGTGCGGCGGGTTCCTCGTGTGCATCCCCGAAGACCCCGGCCTCCTCACCCAAACCTGCCGGTAGAACACCCACGGGGCCCGCGTGCGACCCCCCCGCCGACCGGATCGACCCGGGACGGTGGGGGGGGGGCTTCATTCGGCCCGAGGGAAATCAGCGCAGGCGATCGACCCGGGTGGCGTCGCCGACCACGTCGGCGCCGTCCCGGTAGACGAAAGGCGGCTGGAGGTTCCGCCACCAGAGGGCGGCTCCGTCGGACTTGAAGGGGCTGTCCGGGAAGACCGACTGGCCGCCGGGGAGGGCGCCGATGACCTCGGGGGCGTCCGCACCGACCTCGGCCACCAAGCGCACGGATGGGCCGCTGCCGCAGGTGAAGGAGTTGGGCGCCCAGACGCTGAAGTTACAGACGTCCGGCGCACCGTAGTCGCCGTCCCGAGGGTAGGCGTCCTCGAACTCCGGCTGCCCCTCGGCGTCGACCCCGGACAAGATGTCCGGCAGCTCCGAGCCGTCGGCGGGGATGCTCAGGTCGTCCTCTTCGAGGAAGGTCGGGAAGAGGAAGTCGAAACGGACCCCGTGGAGCCGCCACCAGGCCCAGTCCGCCGGATCGTCGGAGCCGAGCCGGTCGGTGAGGAACCGAAGGCCGTCGAGGAATGCCTGCAGGATGCGCTCGTCCCGGGTCTCGACCACGTTCGGCGTGTCGAGGTCGTCCCAGAGCACCGTGTCTCCCAGCTCCGCATCGTAGGTGGCGAGCTGCTCCGGGGAGAGGATCATGCGCTCCAGAATCCGGACGGTGGCCTGGGTTCCCGGTCGGTCGCCCACCCGGTCTGCCTCATCCCCGAGCACGAGGGGCGCCAGCCGGGTGAAGGGCACCATGAAGAGGGTGGTCGCGATGGAGTCGGCGACGACCTGCGGGTCTTCCGCCTGCCAGCCGTGGGGTGCCTCCAGGCTCCAGGCGGCGAGCCGCTGGCGGGCGTCCTCCACGGCGTCGAGCTCGTCGTCGGAGGTCGCCTCGACCAGGCCCCGAAGGGCGGCGTCGTCGGTCCCGTCCGGGTTCGACCGGACCTCGGCGACCCGGTCGAGGACGGCGACGAAGGGGTCCCGCAAGCTCTCCCCGAGGGTCGAGCGGGTCTCCGCCTGTAGAGCCCGCATGTCCTCCGGGGTGATGTCCCCGCGCTCGATCAGCGCTTCCAGTCGGCTGACGATCCGACTCATCCGGTAGCCCTGGGCGAAGCCGCCGCCCAGGTAGAAGTCGTCGGCGGGGTCGAGGGGGTCGACCCCGTTGCAGATGTTCCCGTCGTCGGTGACGCCGACGTTGTCCTGGTTGGCGGTGGCGATGTACCCCGCCGCGGGATTCACCGCGTGGGGGATGTAGCGGTCCGACAGGGGCTCGGTCCATTCGTGGTCCCCCTGCCCGGGGAGGACGAAGGATGGCGAGATCCCGGACACGGCCCCGTCCTCATCGACCTCGAGGGTGCAGGCCGCGGGGGCGCGTTGGGGGATCCGGGCCTGGGTCGAATAGGCGATCGTCCCGTCGGCGAAGGCGAACATGAAGTTCTGGGAGCCGACCTGGAAGTCTTCGAGGGCGGCCCGGGCGTCGTCCCAATCCTCGGCGAACCAGAAGCCGATGAAGGCGGCGAGCTCGTTGGTGGGCTGGAAGCCCGTGTAGCGAATGCTGAAGGCCTGGCGTCGGCCGTCCTCCGTGGGGTGGGGGACCTCCGTGTCCTCCCAGCCGCCGGCGGAGGGGGGAGCCGCCAGCAGCGGGCCGTGGTGGGGCACGACCTGGATGTCGACCTCCACGGGATCCCCCTGGTCGACCAGGATCGTCTCCGTGACCGTTTCGATGGCCACCTCTTCCCCGTTGAAGCGGACGGTGCCGGCGCCGTCGGCACTGCGGTCGATGGTCTCCGCGTAGACGTCGGTGACGTCGTAGCCGGTGGTGGTGACCCCCCAGGCGACGTCCCGGTTCCAGCCGATGACGACCCCGGGGATACCGGCGAAGGACACCCCCATCACGTCGAGGTCACCGCCCTTGGCCGCCGTGTTGAGATGGACCATCCACCAGATCGGCGGGCTCGTGAGCTGGAGGTGCGGATCGTTGGCGAGGATCGGAAGGCCCGAAGCGGTGTGCTCCCCGGCGACGAGCCAGTTGTTCGACCCCCGGAAGGCGTCGCCGACGAGGGAGGCGAGCCAATCGTCGACGGAGTCGCTGAAGGCGGCCGCCCGATCCAGAGCGGCACGGGACGGGAGCGGCGGCGACAGGGGCTGCGCCCCCGGGACCGTCGGGGTTCCCCCGGACCCAGGGGGCAGAATAGCCCGGGTGCCCCCATCGCTCCCGACGTTCGGAAACCCGTCCAGGGTATAGACCTGGCGCGCCGGGGGACCGACGGCGATATCGGCGAAGAATCCCTGGCGAGCCCGGAGGGCCGGGTCGTCCGCATCCCCGGGGAAGGCATCGAGGGCTCCCGCGAGGGTGCGGCTCGCCTCGATGTCGTTGCCGGCGTCATAGGACAGGCTGAACGCTTGGAACCGCGCCAGCGCGAAGACGTCTTCCGGCGCCCAGGGCCCGAAGTTCTCCGAGGCATAGAGGAACAGGAGAGGCAGCACGCCGAGGTCCGCCTCCGGCCGTTCCCCCGCCTGCACCTCGGCGACGTACCGATTGACGCCGGCGACGAAGGCGTCGGCGGCTCGCCGGCTCGGGTCGTCTTCGGGCAGGGCGTCATAGACTTCCTTGCCGACCCGGCCGAAACCGAAGAAGCGCTGGCGGGCGTCGAGCCCGACCAGGGAGTCGTCGAGGCGACCGATCACCTCCGCCAGCCGTCCGAGCACGTTCCGGCGCAGGAACTCCATCTGGGGAAAGCGGTCCTCCGCCATCAGGTAGCCCTGGGCGAAGAGGACGTCTTCGAAGTTGGCGGCGTAGATGTGGGGGATCCCCCGGGAGTCGACGACGACGTCGACGGGGCAGGCGAGCCCGTCGAGGTCGATGGTCCGGTCGACCTCTCGCCCCTCGAGGAAGGCGGGGGACTCGCCGGGGCAGGAGACTTGGCTCGGGTTCCCACCCCCGTCGTCGCCGCAGCCCGCCGCGGCGACGGTCAGCATCACGAGGGAGAACCCGAAGCGGGCACCCTTCCCCCCGCGCCGCCCCCGCACGCGATCGTATTCAAGCGTCGTCAATGTCGTTGCTCCATCAGCCGACCGGAGCCCCGGTCGATCATCGTCCAAGACGGAAGGCCTACGGCGAGCCGGCGCCGGGCGCCAGGGCTCGGCTCGATGCTGGTGCATCGTTGAGCGGAGGGTGGGGCGGCGCAGGGCTGCAGCCCGCTCCCGAGGGCTCGCGAGGGATGCCTCAACCCCCTTTTCAGAGGGCGGCTCGAAAACGGGTCACCAGCTCGCCGAGGGCGCGGTCGACCCGCGCCGGCAGGGCGACGGTGCCGTCTTCCCCCCGGCCGACGTCTCCCTCCTGAACGAAATACCCCGCGGTCACCAGGCGGGGATCGAAGGACTGGAGCACGGGCCGGAGGGCGTAATCCAGGACGAGGACGTGGGCCGGACTGCCCCCGACGGCCAGGGGCAGGACGACCTTGCCTCGCAGGGCAAACTGGTCGAGGGAGTCCAACCAGATCTTGAGGAGCCCGGAATAGGAAGCCTTGTAGACCGGGGTCCCCAGGATGACCCCCGTCGCCTCCGCCACCGCCCGGTGGGAGGCGGCCAGAGCGGGGTCGTCCGTCGCCCCGGCGACCAGCGCCGCGGGCGGCACGTCGCGGAGGCGGAGGATCTCGACGTCGGACGCGCCCTCCCGTCCCTCCGCCGCAGCGGCGCGCTGGTACAAGGTGGCGGCGCGCTCGACCAGGGCAGCGGTCCGGGAGGTCGGGGAGGGGCTCCCGGCGATGGCGAGGACCCGCGGCACGGCGGGACCATAGCAGCTCGCCCCTCTCTGCACGGCGCCGTCATCGACGGGGGCGCCCCGTCGGAAGATCGACGGGCCCGGTCCGGGGCAGGGATTCCCCCTCCCGAAGGATCCTGGCGATCACGTGGACGAGGGCGAGCTGGTCCGAGAGGGGCGGCGTCCCCTCGAGCTCCGCATGGCGAAAGAGCGGCGTGACCATCGCCGCCTCGAGCACGTCGTCGGAAAGCTCCTTCGCCAACCACCGGGTCTCCGTCGACGGGACGATCGGGTCCCCCGTCCCGTGGACGAGATAGACGGGGACGCGCACGCCGGCGAGCCGACCCGCGGGAGAGACCGCCCGAACCCGCCGTCGGTCTTCCCGCAGGGCCTCGAGGAGCTCATCCCCGACGGCGTCGTCCTTTCGCCGGTCGAGGATCCGGGAGAGGGCGCGCCGACCCTCCGGGCTGAGGGCGCGCATCCGTCTCTCCGAGGCGTCCTCCCGCCCGAGGAGGGAGGCTCGGAGCACCCGGCGGGCGGCGGCGACGTCCTCCGGCGGCAGGAAGCGGTCGAGGTGGTTCTCGAGGAGGACGCCCGCCCCATAGGGATGAGGGGCGACGGGAGGACGTTCGCCATCGGGACCGGAGATCTCCCGGCCGACGTACCACCGGGCGATCCGGGCGACGTCGTGGTGGGCGCCCAGGGCCACGACATAGCCGATGGCCTCCCGGTGCTCGGAGGAGCCGGCGGCGATCAGCGCGAGCCCACCGGCGAAGGAGATGCCGAGCACCCCCACCCGGGGCCGCCCGGACCGATCCGCGAGGTGTGCCGCCGCCCGGCCGATGATGCGGATCGCCCTCCGGTCGATCCGAAAGCGGGTGAGCGGCGTGACCTCCGGGGTGGCGACGAGCACCCCCGCCTCGGCCATCGCCCGGGCGAAGGAACGGAGTCGGGCTTCGTCGATGCCCTCCGGGTGGACGCCGTGGACCACGAGGAGCGGCGGTGCGGCGGCGGGGACCGAGGGCTGGTACCAGCGGAGGCGGCCGACCCCGGGGGCGCGGGAGATCTCCTCGGTGACCGGTCGACGGCCGAGCTCGGCGAGCCCTTCCGCCCCACCGGTCCCCGTGGACAGGGAGCGAAGCAGGAGGCCGACCGCCCGCAGATGGGCGTCCAACATCGGAGCGACCCCCACCAGGCTGGCCAGGGCGGCGGCGGCGACGAGTCGGACCGAGTAGGGGCGCATCGACGCGTTGCCGCCGGATCAGACGCCGGTCGCTGCGTCCGCCGTCGCGGTGGCCGTGGCCAGGTCGGCGGGGGCACCGCCGTCGTCCGCTTCCGGAGCCGCCGCGGAAGCCTCCCCGTAGCCCAGATTCGGCGCGAGCCAGCGTTCGATCTCCGCCTGGTCCACGCCCTTCCGACCGGCGTAGGCCGCGACCTGGTCCCGGTCCACCCGGCCGACGGAGAAGTAGCGGGCTTCCGGATGGGCCAGGTACATCCCGCTCACGCTGGCGGCAGGGGTCATGGCGTAGCTCTCGGTGAGGTCGATCCCGATGTCCCGGGCGGCGAGCAGGTCGAAGAGCTTGCCCTTTTCCGTGTGGTCCGGGCAGGCGGGGTAGCCGAAGGCGGGCCGGATGCCGCGGTAGCGCTCGGCGATGAGGTCTTCGTTGGTCAGGTCCTCTCGCTGACCATAGCCCCAGTCCCGGCGGGCGCGGGCGTGCATCAGCTCGGCGAAGGCCTCCGCCAGGCGATCCGCCAACGCCTTCACCATGATCGCCTGGTAGTCGTCGTTGTCCCGCTCGTAGCGGGCGGCGAGCTCGTCGGCGCCGATCCCCGTGGTGACGGCGAAGGCGCCGACGTAGTCGTCGAACCCCTTCGGCGCGACGAAGTCCGCCAAGGAAAAATAGGGTTGGTCGTCGGGCTTGACCTGCTGCTGGCGCAGCATGGAAAAGCGCAGCAGCTCCGCCTGCCGGGCTTCGTCCCGGTAGAGCACCAGGTCGTCGCCGTCCCCATTCGCCGGCCAGAAGCCATACACCCCGCGGGGGGTGAGCAAGCTCTGGTCGATGATCTGGGCGAGCATCTCCCGACCGTGGTCGTAGAGCTCCCGCGCCGCCGGACCGTAGTCGGCATGGTCGAGGATCGCCGGGAACCGGCCGCGAAGACCCCAGGCGGCGAAGAAGAACGTCCAGTCGATGTACTCGGCGATCTCCCGGAGGCTCACGTCATCGACCACGCGGGTTCCGGTGAAGGCCGGCGTCGCCAGGTCGCGGGCGCGCCAGTCGATGCTGAAGCGGTTCTCCAGGGCGACGTCGTAGGGAAGAAGAGGCCGATTCTGCCGGCTCTGGAAGAGACGCCGCAGCCGATGCTGGTCCGCCGCGTTCTCCGTCTGGAGCGTTCGCTTGTGCTCCGCGTCGAGGAGTCGCGAGACCACCCCGACCACCCGGGAGGCGTCGGAGACGTGCACGACGGGCTCGTCATAGGTGGGCGCGATCTTGACCGCGGTGTGCTGCCGGCTGGTGGTGGCCCCGCCGATGAGCAGGGGGAGGTCCATCTTTCGCCGCTTCATCTCCTTGGCGACGTGGACCATCTCGTCGAGGCTCGGGGTGATGAGCCCGGACAACCCGACGACGTCGCAGCCGCGTTCGACCGCCGTGTCCAGGATCTTCTCCGCCGGCACCATGACCCCGAGGTCGATCACCTCGTAGCCATTGCAGCCGAGCACGACCCCGACGATGTTCTTGCCGATGTCGTGGACGTCCCCCTTGACGGTGGCGAGGAGCACCTTGCCCTGGGCCTTGGCCTCCGTCCCGAGCCGTTCCTTTTCTTCCTCCATGTAGGGGGTCAGGTAGGCGACCGCCTTCTTCATCACCCGGGCGCTCTTGACCACCTGGGGCAGGAACATCTTGCCCTGGCCGAAGAGGTCCCCGACCACCTTCATCCCGTCCATCAGGGGGCCTTCGATGACGTCCAGGGGACGCGGTAGCTTCTGCCGGGCTTCCTCCGTGTCCGCTTCGACGTAGTCGACGATCCCCCGGACCAGGGCGTGCTCGAGCCGGTCTTCGACCGGCGCCTCCCGCCAGGACAGGTCGACCTCCCGCTTCTTGCCGGATCCCTTGACCGTCTCGGCGAAGTCCACGAGCCGCTCCGTCGCATCCGGACGGCGGTTGAAGAGCACGTCTTCGACCTTTTCCAGCAGATCCTTCGGGATGTCCTCGTAGACGACGAGCTGACCCGCGTTGACGATCCCCATGTCCATCCCCGCCCGGATGGCGTGGTAGAGGAAGGCCGAGTGCATGGCCTCCCGGACCACGTCGTTTCCCCGAAAGGAGAAGGACAGGTTCGAGACGCCGCCGCTGATCAACGCGCCGGGGCAGGTTTCCTTGATGACCCGGGTCGCTTCGATGAAGAACTTGGCGAAGTCGGCGTGCTCGTCGATGCCCGTTGCGACGGCCAGGATGTTCGGGTCGAAGATGATGTCCTCGGGAGGCACCCCCGCCCGCTCCGTCAGAAGCCGATACGCCCGCTGACAGATCTCGATCTTGCGCTCGGCGGTGTCCGCCTGCCCGACCTCGTCGAAGGCCATGCAGACGATGGCCGCCCCATAGCTCCGGGCGATCCGCGCCTTGTCGAGGAAGTCTTCCTCCCCCTCCTTCAGGCTGATCGAGTTGACGATCGCCTTGCCCTGAACGCAGCGCAGCCCGGCCTCGATCACCTCGAACTTCGAGGAGTCGACCATGATCGGTACCCGGGCGATCTCCGGCTCGGCGGCGACGAGGTTCAGAAAGCGCGTCATCGCCGCCGCGCTGTCGAGCATCCCCTCGTCCATGTTGACGTCGATGACGTTCGCGCCCCCCCGGACCTGGTCGAGGGCGACTTCGAGGGCTTCGTCGTAGCGGTTTTCCTTGATCAACCGGGCGAAGCGACGAGACCCGGTCACGTTGGTCCGCTCGCCGATCATCGTGAAGCTCGATTCCGGGCGGACCGTGTAGGGCTCGAGCCCGCTGTAGGTCGGCAGCGGCCGTTCCGGTTCCGCCGGGAAGGGACGGGGCTCCCTCCGGGAGGCGGCCTCGGCGATCTTTTCGATGTGGGCCGGCGTGGTCCCGCAGCAGCCCCCGATCATGTTGACGAAGCCGCTCTCGGCGAACTCCCCGAGGAGCCCCGCCGTGGTCTCCGGCTGCTCGTCGTACTCGCCGAAGGCGTTCGGGAGCCCGGCGTTCGGATAACAACTGATCCAGCAGTCCGCGACCTCGGCGAGGCGATGGATGTAGGGCCGCATCTGGTCCGCCCCGAGGGCGCAGTTGATCCCGATGCTGAAGGGCCTGGCGTGCCGGACGGAGGTCCAGAAGGCGTCGAGGGTCTGCCCCGACAGGGTGCGGCCGCTGTTGTCGGTGATGGTCACCGAGATCATCAGCGGGAGGTCGACGCCCTTTTCCCGCTGCACGTCGTCGATGGCGAGGAGCGCCACCTTGGCGTTCAGGGTGTCGAAGATGGTCTCGACGAGCAGCAGGTCGGCGCCGCCGTCGATGAGCCCGCGGACCTGCTCCCGGTAGGCCTCCCGAAGCTCGTCGAAGCCCACCGCCCGATAGCCCGGGTCGTTGACGTCCGGGCTCAGGCTCAAGGTCCGGTTCGTCGGGCCGATCGCACCGGCGACGAAGCGCGGTTTGTCCGGCGTGCGGTCGGACCATTCCTCGGCGGCGGCTTTGGCGAGCCGGGTCGCCTCGACGTTCAGGTCGTAGACGACCCGTTCGAGGGCGTAGTCCGCCTGGGCGATGGAGGTCGCGTTGAAGGTGTTCGTTTCGATCACGTCGGCGCCGGCGGCCAGGAAGCTGTCGTGGATCGCTCGAACCGCATCCGGCTTCGTCAGGACCAGCAGGTCGTTGTCCCCGGCGAGGGGCTTTTCGTGGTCCTGGAATCGATTCCCGCGGAAGTCGTCCTCCCCGAGCCGGAGATTCTGGATGGAGGTTCCCATCGCTCCGTCCAGGACGAAGATCCGCTTGGAGAGCTGGTCGTCGAGACGCTTGCGAAGGTCGGTCTTCGGGCTGCTCATCGTCAGGGGTGTTCCTCGCGACCCAGGGGAGGGAGGGTCGCCATTCGGTGGGCTGGGGCGCCGACGGAGGCGGCGCCGTCGTCGACGAGGGGTCGGATGGCGAAGGCGTGGACCACTTCGAAGTGGGGGCGTCGTCGCTCGCGGGACGTGATGCCGCAGTGGTCCACCCGCAAGCCCGCCGCTTCGAGCTCCTGCCGCAGGGAGGCCGGGTCGACGCCGCTGTCCCGGTGCCCGTAGCCCGCGGTGACCTCGGCGTGACCATGGGGGGCGACGGCGGCGACCACCAGGCGCCCCCCGGGGCGGAGGAGCGGTGCCGCCTGGCCGAGCACGCGGGTCCGTTCCCCGACGGAGTTCAGCACGTTGAGGGCGAGCACTTCGTCGAAGGAGCCCGGAGCGAAGGGGAGCGCCGCGGCGTCTGCCAGCACGAAGCGAACGCCCTCGACCGTCGACAGGCGGGCCCGGGCCGCGGCGAGCACCCGGGGGCTTCGGTCGACGCAGGTCAGACTGCGGGCCCGGGGCGCCAGTAGCTCGGCGATGGCGCCGTCCCCGGAGCCGATGTCGAGGACGTCGCCGAAGCGCACCAGCCCGAGGAATGCCCGGGCGTAGCTCTCCCAGGTGCGACCGGGGGAATAGTGGCGCTCCATCTGACCGGCGACCGAGTCCGCCCAGCCCGTCCCCTCGCCGCGCCCCGAGCGCTCCCGGATCAGGGCCTCCGCGCGTCGGCGGTCCGCATCCAGGGTGGCATCCCGGACCTCCGTCCGAAGCAGCCGCCAGAGCCGGGCCGCATCCGGAAGGTCGTCCCGGACCCGGTAGTAGGTCGAGCTGCCCGCCCGCCGATCCCGGAGCAATCCCGCATCCCGCAGCCGGCCGAGGTGCGTCGAGACCCGGGACTGGGCGAGCCCGACCACCCCGACCAGCTCGGCGACGGTCAGCTCTTCGTGCTCGAGCAGCGCCATCAGTCGAACCCGCGTCGGGTCCGCGAACAGCTGGAGGAGCCCGGTGGTGGTGCGGAGATCGGTCATCCGTTCATGGGGATGGGCGGATGAAAGATCCCATTCCCCCTGGGGATGTCAAGGCGAGGAGGGCGCTCCGGGTTCGGGTAGGCGCTGACGAAAGGTTCCCCGCCGCGGGTCCTTTTCCACGCCGGGGAAGGCGAGCACCTGGTTGTGCATCACGCAGTAGACCCCGGGGGACAGCAGCTGGACCGCGAGGAGCGCCTCGGTGAGGTTCTGGAGCGCATCCGTGCTCCGGAGCTCGTAGGGGCGCATCGCGCCGGTGAGCACGACGGGGACGGGAGGGGGGCCGTCGGCGAAGATCCGGTCCCCGGTTCGCGCCAGGCGGTCCGTGCCGTGGACGACGATGACGCCAGCGTGGTCGGCGGCGCGGACGCGGACCTCCCGGGCGATGCGCTCGTGATCCGCCTCCGTCATCTCCAGGCTGTCCTTGTTCATCAAGGGCACCCGGTCGACGGCGACGCCCCGGAGCTCGAGGCTGCCGAGCATCACGTCGAGGACGCTGACCCGGTTGGCGAGCATCCCCTCGAGGGGGTCGTAGGTCTTTTCGATGGTCCCGCCGGTGGCGATGAGCGCCACGCGGCGTTCCGGGGGAATGGAAGGCCGACGCACCATGGCGGCGGAGCCTGCCAGAGCCCTTCTCGGGATTCCCCCGGATTCGGTGAGACAGCCAGCCCAACGCCACGGCGAGGCGGACGCCCGGGGGGGAGACTGCTACAACCAGAGCGGCCGAATCCGACCGAGGTGGTTTCGGCAGGCGGGAGACGCATGGCCGAGGGCGCGGCGGACGACGAGCAGTGGGCGGCAGGACCGGAGACGACCTGGGCACCGGGTAAGCGGGTCGGGCGCTACGAGATCGTCCGTCCCCTGGGCTCCGGCGGGATGAGCCGCGTCTACGAGGGCCTCCACCCGGAGCTCAAGAAGCGCGTCGCCATCAAGGTGCTCCACGACCAGGTGGCGGGGAACGACGAGGCCCGGGCCCGATTTCTCCAAGAGGGGGAGGCGGCCTCGAAGATCCGCCACCCGAACGTGGTCGAGATCTTCGACGTCGGACTGGTCGACGACTTCCCTTATCTGGTGATGGAGTTCCTCGAGGGGGAGGACCTCTCGGAGATGCTGGCCCGGGACCAGCGCCTCGCCCCGACGGTCGCCGTCGACCTGCTGCTGCCGGTAGTCGCCGCCGTCGCCTCCGCCCACGAAGAGGGCGTGCTGCACCGGGACCTCAAGCCGGCGAACATCTTCCTGGTCCGGTCCCGACGCGGGGTCGTCCAGCCGAAGCTGCTGGACTTCGGTATCAGCCGCATCACCGGCGCCGGTGGGGACCACCGCCTGACCCAGACCGCCTCCCTCCTCGGGACGCCCTATTACGTGTCTCCGGAGCAGGCGAAGGGGGCCCGGGACGTCGACGCCCGGAGCGACCAGTACGCCCTGGGAGTGATCCTCTACGAATGCCTGACCGGGGAGGTGCCTTTCGACGACGAGAGCCTCTACGGGGTGCTGCACAAGGTCGTCTCCGGGGACTACCTGCCCATCTCCCAGCGGGTGCCCGACGTCCCACCGGGGCTCGAAGCCGTCGTCCAGCGGGCGATGCGCATCGGGAAGGACGAACGCTACCCGAGCGTGGAAGCGATGGCTCGGGAGCTCCTCCCCTTCGCCAGCGCCCGGTCCCAGGCGATCTGGGAGCCGGCCTTCGAAGACGACGGGGACGAGACCCAGGCGGACCTGCCCCGCTACGAGGCGGCGCCGACGGTCCGGGTCGCCGAGACGACGGGACCGCACCCGGCCCGGGGTCTCGG
>DAPKRP010000116.1:0-1817 GCA_031800515.1 Polyangiaceae bacterium LLY-WYZ-14_1
CCAGGAGGCCCGCGATGCGGATCTGCTCCACCAGGGGCGAGCCGCTGTCGTCGCGCCAGCGCAGGTCGAGCTGGCGATCGCCCAGGAGGTTGCCCTCGAAGTCCTTTACCGTGGCTCCTCGAAGCCAGCCGGTCCGGCGAGGGTCAGGTCGTCGACGCCGCCATCGTCGACGGGACGGCGAGCCTGATCACCGCGTTCCATGGACTCCGGGCCCAGGGGCTCTGGTTCGGGGGGCGCGGCGAGAACCTGCTCGACGGCGGGGCGCCCTTCTACGACGTCTACGAGACCCGGGATGGACGCCACGTCACCATCGCCGCCCTCGAGCCCCAGTTCTACGAGGAGCTCATCGCCCGGCTCGACCTCCCCCGGTCCCTGTTCCTCCCCCAGCTCGACCCCCCCCGGTTTCCGGAGCGGCGGGCCTTCCTGGCGGAGAAGTTCAAGGAAAGAACCCGAGACGAATGGACCGAGCTCTTGGAGGGCTCGGACGTTTGCTTCGCCCCGGTGCTCGACTTGGACGAGGTCGGTGATCACCCTCACCTCGCCGCCCGTCAGACCCACGTCGAGGTGGAGGGTCGGCGGCAGCCAGCCCCGGCCCCCCGGTTCTCCCGAACGCCCCCGGGACCGCCCCAGGGGCCGCGGCGGCCGGGACAGGATGGGGCCGCGGCCCTCCGGGATTGGGGGTTTTCCTCGGAGGAAACGGACGCCCTTGCCGCCGCCGGGGCGCTGATCGAACCGGGCTGAGGGTCTCTGTCGGCGGATGTCCGTGGGTGTCCGGCGCTGAGGTATCCGCCCGGAGACCTGCCCTCCTGACCCCCTATTGATTGCAGCTTCGTCGGATTCCGTGAGTGGTGGATCCGTGGGGCGTCTCGCTTAATACGATTGCAATGGGCTCGTACTTTTCCAGCCAAGGAGGACGAACCCATGCGCACCGTTTCCATTCGTATTCTGTTCATCGCCACGGCCTTTCTCGGCCTGACCGCCTGTGCCAACGACGCGAATCCCCCGGCGGAGACCGAGCCCTTCGAGGTCATCCCGGGCACCCCGGCTCCCGTCGAGCCCATCGAGCTGCCCGACTACAGCGGGCTGGAAGAGCCCCAGCCGCCGCGGCTCCCGGAGCTGCCCGTGCTGCCCCCGGAGGAGGAAGAGGACGAGCAGCCGGACGTGATCGTCGCCGGCTACCTCGACCTCGAGGCCGTCGACACGGCGTGGGTCACCCCGGAGCGGATCGACTTCGAAGGCCTGACCCATCTCTTCGTCGGATTCGCCGACATCGAAGACGACGGCACCTGCACCTTCGACGAGCCCGCCGGCACCACCCTCGACACCATCGAGGAGCTCGCCCCGGAAAGCCTCCACGTCGTGCTCTCCGTCCGGACCTGGACGAGCGACGGTCTCCTCGACGCCGCCGACGACGAGGTGGTCCGGGAGCGCTTCCTGCGCACCTGCACGGACCTCGTCGACGCCTACGCCTTCGACGGCATCGACCTCGCCTTCCCGCAGCTCGTCGGCGCCCGCGCCGTGGACGACGTCGACGCGCCGGCGAGCCCGGCCGCCTACAGCAGCCTCGTCTCCGAGCTCGGCGCCTCCCTCGGCTCCGACGCCGTGGTCACCGTGGCTCCGCCGGCGGGGATGGCGATCTCGTCCCTCTTCGACGTCGCCCAGCTCATGGAGGCGGTCGATTTCATCACCGTGCCCGCCTACGACTTCGAGGGCGACGCCGCGATCACGACCAGCCTCCTCGCCCCCCTGGCGGAGCCCGTGTCGGTGACCCCCGCGTCCCGCCCCCGCACGGTTCCCGATGCCGTCGACGAGCTGGT
>DAPKRP010000117.1:0-4485 GCA_031800515.1 Polyangiaceae bacterium LLY-WYZ-14_1
GAACGGCTTCGGATGAGCCAACCCCCCGTCGGCGGGCAGGCCCTCCCCGGGGCCCGGCCACCGGTTCCCCACCCGCTCTGTCCGGGGCCCGCGGCCACCATGCACGAGGACCCGACCGCCTCCGGGGTCACCGACCGCGAGGTGCTGGGGGCATCCGTTCAGGGGGTGCGGGCGCGTCGAACGGACGCGCCCTTCGGCGGGATCTGCCCGACCTTTCTCGGGCTTCCCGGGGGAACCCACTTCGTCACGGCGACCTTCTCCGCGGGGTCGAACCGGCTCCTTCTATTCGAGCTCGCCAGCCTGACCGACCCAGGCGGCGGATCGGCCCCCCTCTCCCCGGTCGCGGAGGCCCGGCTCCCCACCCGACTCGGCTTCGGTCGGGCCGTGCTCGACGGGGTCCTCGACACCCTGCGGGGGGTGTTCACCCTCCAACGTCCCTGGACCGACCTGTTCCGGGCTCTCCGGAACGGAGTAGGTCGGATCTTCAGGGATACCTCGGGGGGGGCCTACATGTTTCTCGAGACGGAGGGAAGCCGGGTCTGGGTGGTCGTGCCGGTGGAGATGGATCAGGACGGACCAGGCTACGAGCGCGGCGACAGCGCGTTGCTCCGCTTCGAGGTGGTCGGCGGAACGCTGCAGGCCGAAGACCCCGTCGTCCTGACGGAGGTCCCAAAGGGCGACACCCTGGTGGCCGCCCTGCCCTTCTGGCCGACCGGGGGGCCCGGCGGACCGGCGGCGCGGACCTGGTACGTCACCCGGAGGGGTCAGGTCGGGTTGGTGGGAAGCGCTGGGTCGGGCTTCGCCCTCCCGGCGCCGCTCCAGCTCGATACCGGGGAGCGCATCCAGAACTCCTTCGCCGTCAACCAGCGGGGCGCCTTCGTGGTCTCGAATCGGGCGCTCTACCGCATCGAGCTCACCGCTGGGACGCTCAAGGTGGTCTGGCGGAGGCCCTACGACCGCATGGGGGGGCCGCCGAAGCCGGGGCAGATCGACAGCGGCTCCGGCACGACGCCGACGTTGGTGGGGGACGACTGGGTGGCGATCTGCGACGGCGCGGAACAGATGAAGCTGGCCGTCTATCGTCAGGACGACGGCACCCTGGCCGCCTCGGAGGTCGTCTTCCCGAGCGCCGGCAGGAAAAGCGCCTGCGAGAGCTCGGTGGTCGGAGTGGCCTGGGACGACCCGAACGCGCCGCCGGCGGCCGGGACGTCGAACCCCTCGACCGTGTCCTTCCTGGTCGGCAACACCTACGGCTACGTCCACCCCTTCGACACCCACTACCAGTGGCAGGGGGGGCTCGCCCGATTGGACTTCCACCCGGCGAATCCGACCGTGCTGACCCGGCGCTGGGACCAGCCCTTCGACGTGATGGGCGCGCCGCCGAAGCTCTCCATCGCCGACGGACGACTCTACTGCTACGCCCGGAAACCCCCGATTCGTGGGGGCTTCTGCCCCTGGTTCCGGAGGCGGACCTGGGCCCTCCAGGGAATCGACCTCCGGACCGGCTCCCTCGACTTCGAGGTAGAGACGGATTCCGGGCGGGAACGACAGTCCCGCCATCCCTTCCAGCTGATCTTCCGGGACCGGCCGGACGCCTTCGACAACTGCTGGGCGAGCTTCACGGTGCTCTCCGACGGAAGCGTCGTGGTGGCTCTCTGGGAGGGCTTTCTGCGGATCTACCCGGGCCCCTCGTCCGCCCCCCGGTGACCGTCGCCCGCCGATGCAGGAGCGGCGCGGGCGGGAACATCCGAGGCGAGCCGCCCCGGTCGGGCGTGTTAGCGTGGCGCCCATGAGCAGGAAGACGGGAACGACGACGAGGCGTGCCGCGGCCTGGACGGCGGCCCTGGCGGCGACGGCGGCGGCGGTCACCGGCTGCGAGTGCGGCGACAAGCCGGCGGAAACCCCGGAGCCCACGGCGGAGGAAACGCCCCCCGCCTTCGACCGACTGGAACGCGCCGAGCTCAACCGCCTGGCGGTTCGGGCGAATCTGCCGCTCTACTGGGCGGAGGACGGCGATGGGGATGGTGCCGTCGACCCGGACGAGGTCCGCTCCCTGGCCTTCTATCCGACGGAGGGGAACTGGGTGACCGACGACGGGAGCTTCACCGGGGCCTTCACCGGCGCCTACGAGCGCTTGGTCTCCCTGTCCAAGGCCAGCCCCTCCGGCGGCGCGGAAGGGGACGAGGCCAAGCGCCTCGAGCTGGTGGCGAAGGAGCTCGACCAGGGGAAGCCCACCCTGGTGGAGAGCGACTTCCGGGAAGCGTCCGAGGCCGAGAAGAAGCTCGTGGGCCACATGCTGAAGGTCGCCTCGTCCATCGACGTCATCTACGCGAAGCAGACCGGCATGTTCGCCATGATGCAGGACGTCGCGGACGCGGATCCGGCCAGCCAGAGCCTGTTTCGACGGAACTGGGGACCCCGCTGCCGCGGGCCGGAAACGGAAGGGGAGGCGGACTGCTCCGCCGTCGCCGGCGCGCCGAAGCCGAAGGTCGACGTCTACCCCGCCTCCCTCCAAGACGACCCGGCTTTCTGCGAGACCCTGGCCCGCCGGGACGACGCGGAGACCCTCCTCTCTCCCTTCACCGTGGTCCGGGAACGGGAAGCCGGCGACGACGCCGACTCGGCCGAGGACGAGCCGGAAGCGGAGGTCCCGGCAGCGGGTGACGACGACTCGGCGGCGCCGGGCCAGGCGACCGCCGCCGCCGGCGGCGGCGGCGGGGACGACGACGACGACGACGCCGAGGAAGCGGCCCCCGGGGAAGCCGGAGCCGACGCGCCCCCTCCCCTCCGGACGGTCCCCTACAGCGAAGCCTACGCCGACGAGTCGAAAGCGATCGCGAGCGAGCTTCGGGCGGCCGCCGACGCCGTCGAACCCGCCGGAGAAGAGGCCCTGGCCACCTACCTCCGGGCGGCGGCCCAGGCCTTCGAAGACAACGACTGGGCGCCGGCGGACGAGGCCTGGGCGGCGATGAACGCAGAGAACTCGAAGTGGTACGTGCGGGTGGGCCCGGACGAGGTCTACTGGGACCCCTGCAGTCGAAAGGCCGGCTACCACCTCACCTTCGCCCGCATCAATCAGGACTCCGTCGAATGGCAGGAGAAGCTCTCCCCGGTGCGGAACGACATGGAGAAGGCCTTGGCGGAGGTGAGCGGCGGCACCTACGAGGCGCAGGAGGCCCAGTTCGACCTCCCCGATTTCATCGACATCGTCCTGAACGCCGGAGACGACCGGAATCCCTTCGGCGCCACCATCGGCCAGAGCCTGCCGAACTGGGGTGCGGTTCGGGAGGAAAAGCGCGGGCGCACGGTCGCGATGACCAACCTCTACACGGACCAGGACAGCCTGGCCCAGCGCCAGGCGCAGGCGGCCTCCCTGCTCGACCAGGGAACCCTCGACGCCTACGACACGGATCCCCTCCCGGGCCTGCTGGGCACGATCATCCATGAGGCGGGGCACAACCTCGGCCCCACCAGCGGCTATACCGTCGAAGGGCAGAAGCCAGCGGAGGCCTTCGGCGGCCCGATGGCGTCGATGCTCGAAGAGCTCAAAGCCCAGACCCAGGCGCTCTTCTTCCTGCCGATGCTCGAGGAGCGCGAGATCATCGACGCCGAGCTCGCTCGGAAGGCGACCGTCGCGAACCTGGTCTGGGCCCTCGGCCACGTGAGTCGGGGGATGACCGATCCCGAAGGCCGGCCGAAGCCCTACAGCCAGCTCGCTGCGATCCAGCTCGGCTACCTGATGGACAAGGGCGCGGTCACCTGGGATCCCCTCGGAAAGGCGGCCAACGGCGAAGACAAGGGCGCCTTCCACTTCGACGTCGACGCCGTCGGCCCGGCGATCGAGTCGCTGATGGGGGAGGTGATTCGGATCAAAGCGACCCACGACAAGGCCGCCGCGGAAGCCCTCGTCGCTCGCTACGTCGACGGCGACGTGCTGCCGAAGGGCCAGGTCCGGGAACGCTTCCTCCGATTCCCCAAGGCGAGCTTCGTCTACTCCATCTCGATCTGAACCCGCTGCCCGAAGCCCGCGACCCTCTCAAAAGACGTATCGCAGGTAGAAGGCGCCGTGGATGCCCAGGGCCGGGTCGCCGGCGTTGGGATCGTCGAAGGTCGGGAAGAGCCGCGCACCGGCCAGGAGCCCGATCGAATAGTGGCGGTTCCGCAGGTGCCAATCGGCGCCGAGGGTTCCGCCGTAGGCCAGGCCGACGGTGTCGGAGGCGTTCGCCCCATAGGCGCGGAGCACGTCCCCCAGGGCGACGGCCAGACCGATCTCCCCCCCGGCCCAGAGGGCGAAGCGCGCCGTCGGGGCCCACTGAAACCGCAGCTCGGCAAAGGTGCCGACGACCTCGAAGGCGGTGGCTCCGGGCGGCGGCGGGGCATCCGTCTGGTGGAGGGACCCCTCGACGGAAAGCCGCACCCAGAGCCAATCGAACACCTCGAGGCCGAGCCCCAGGCTCAGGTAGGGGCCGGGCTCGAAGAGGTCGC
>DAPKRP010000118.1:0-15957 GCA_031800515.1 Polyangiaceae bacterium LLY-WYZ-14_1
CCGCTCGGCGGGGCCGGCATCGCTCGAGGGCAGGCGCCGGACGTGCGGAACATTCGGCCGGTGGTGATGCTGCTCGTCGATACCTCCGGGTCGATGGAGTACAAGCTCGGCTGTCGGTGCACCACTCCGGGCTGCTCGGAATGCGCGCCGGACTGCTCCGCCGGCGAACGGAACCGATGGGCGACGGTTCTGGAAGCATTGAACGGACGCTACCAGGGGTTCACCTGCAACGCGGAGCCGCGGGTGGGCGGCGTCTACACGGGGCAGTACGACCAGGGTTACCTCATCCCCCACTACCGGATCTCCCCGACGGGTCAGCTCGATGATGGGATCCTGGACGTCTACATGGATCGGGTGAAGTTCGGCCTCATGACCTTCGATGGTCAGGACAACTTCATCGACTATCAGGGGGATCTCGAAGAGACGATCTTCCAGGGTCGGCTGGCGGACAACCGAGACTCCATGGGCGACTTCTCCTATGGCGACCCGAAGAGCTACTTCTTCCCCGGTTGCGACGCGCCGATGATGCTGGACAACGGCGCCCGGAACGAAAGCGCCGATGTCGGCCGCATGGTCTCCGTCGGCAGCGACGACGTTCCCGGGGGCCACCGCCTGGTCAACACGGAGATCCAGATGTCCATCGGCGGTGCCCGTCCCTACGGCCCGACGCCGATCGCCGGTCTCCTCGACGATGCCCGATTCTACTTCCGGACCCATCCGGACGTCCGGCAGAAGACGGACCCGGCCCTCCCCGGCGACGCCTTCTACCAGTGCCGTGACCGCTTCGCGATCCTCCTGACGGATGGGCTCCCGAACGCGGACAAGCGGGGTCCCCCCCACAACTGCGACGCCCCGGGCTTCACCTGCCCCTACGACCGGCCCTCGGAGATCGCCGCCGATCTCTGCCAGCTGAACCCCAGCTCGGGGGTTTGCGAGGGGGACGTCGACGGCGTCTTCGTGGTCGGCTTCGACGTCGGCGACCCCGCCGTCCAGACGCGCCTCGACGAGATCGCCGCCCTCGGCGGCACGGACAAGGCGCTCCTCGCCAACGACCGGGACACCCTGATGGCACGCCTCGCGGAGGTGCTCGACGCGGCGGCGCCGGGCACCACCACCCGGACCGTGCCCGCCTTCGCCACCACCGGGGGCAACGGGACGACCCAGCGACAGCTCGAGTTCAACACGGGGTTCATCCTGCCACAGGACGAGCGGGAGCCCTGGTCCGGCGTCCTCGAGCGGCGACGCTTCGAATGCGTCGACGGGAGCCTCGAACCCAAGGAGCAGTCCGTCGAGGAAAGCGAAGACGATCTGTTCCACGTCGAGCTCAACGGGCAGGTGCAGCGGCGGCTTCTCACCGTTCTGCCGACGGACCCGTCGGACGCGACGGGGTACCTGATCGGGGACGGCTCGACGACGCTGGGGGCGCCCCTCGGCGCGACGGGGGACCCGGAGGCGTCGGTCTCCGGCGCTGGCCCCGGCGGGGCGCCGTCGGGCTGCGCGGGTCCCGCCCTCGCCGCCGGCGACATCCGGCCCGACGAGACGGGGCTCGGCCTGTCCGACTTCGACGACACCATTCCGATCCAGTACGTCGACGCGGCCAGCGGGGCGGAACGGAACGACGTCGTCGCGTGGGTCGAAGGCGCCCCCGGCTCCCCCCGGGAAGACCAGAAGCTCGGCGACATCTATCATTCGTCCCCCGCGGTGAGCGGCCCCCCCGCGCTGGACCGCGCCGACGAGGAGTTCAACCTCTTCCGCCAGGATCCGCTCGTCGCGGACCGTCCGACGGTGGTCTACGTCGGGACCAACGACGGCATCCTCCACGCCTTCGTCGCCGAGCGCACGGAGATCGTCGATCCCTCGACCGGGAGCACGACCACCTTCGAGGCGGGGCACGAGCTCTGGGGCTTCATCCCCCCCTATCTGCTCCCGAAGCTCAAGGCGGCGATGGTCAGCCGGCAGTGGATGGTCGACGGTAGCCCGGTCGTCAAAGAGGTCTTCTACACCCGAAAGGCGCAGGCGAGCCCCAACGTCACCGGGGACAACTTCCGCACGGTCCTCGTCGTCGGTCTCCGGGGAGGCGGACCGGCCTACGTCGCCCTCGACGTGACCAATCCCCTCGAGCCGGTGTTCCTCTGGCAGTTCGCCCACGAGCAGATGGGCGACGCCTATGGCCAGCCGGGCGTCGGCCAGGCCCTCGTCGAGGTGGGCGGGAGCACCCTCGAAGAGCGGGGGATCGCGATCCTTCCTGGCGGAACGGGCGACGACCTCGCCGGCTCCGGGCCCGGCTGCGGGGGGAGCGGGGCGGGGTGTGCGCCCACCGGCCTCGGCCCGGCCGGAGACACGGTGAACGCCACGGGGCCCGCCCGGAGCCAGCTGGGCTGCTGGAGCGGCCGGGGGCGCCACCTCTTCGTCCTGGATGTCGCCAGCGGGCGGGTGCTTCGGCATCTCGACGACACCGTCTTCAACGCCCCCCTGAACGGCGGGGTGTCCCTCTTCACCGGGGATGTCGGCACGGTGGCCACGCGTGCGTTCTTCTCCGATGCCGACGGGGTGCTCTGGCGCCTGGACCTCTCGACCCCCCAGGTCGACCGTTGGGTCGCCGAGCCGTTCCACGACATGTTCTACGACCAGGGTCCCGAGGCGGGGATGCCGGGCTACAACCCGCCCCTCCTGAGCACCCGGAACGAGGGCGAGGTCGTGGTCATCCACGGGACGGGGGACGTCGACATCCTGGACTCCCTGGACCCGAACCGGGTGGTCAGCCTCTCGGAGCGGCTGTCCTTCGACCCCACCGGCGCCGTGGACGCCGTGGAAGCGGTGATGAACTGGGAGATCCCCCTCGACCCCGGGGAACAGGTGACCGGGCCGATGGAGCTCTTCGACGGGAAGGTCTTCTTCACCACCTTCCGCTCCGCCAACGACCCCCTGAACGCCTGCGACTTCGGGGAGAGCTACCTCTGGGGTGTCGAATACGTCAACGCCGAGGGGGGCTCCCTTCTCCCCGTGCCGGGACTCGAGTCGACCCCGGGGAGCGGCGTCTTCGACCTGCGCAAGCTCACCGGATTCGACAACCAGATCGTCATGGGCGTGGCGGTGACCCAGCGGCCGACCTGCTTCGACGACACGATCACGAACTACTCGTCCTACTTCGGGTCCAGCATGCCCATGGTCACCGGCGGCGGGCAGTTCGAGATGGTGGCCAACGTCTCCGGGAACGCGACTCCGACGGGGGGCGGCGAGGTCGGGCGCATCAGCCGGGAGATGCCGCCCCCCCTGGCCTACACCGCGGTCCAGAGCTGGACCGGGGCGATGGAATGAGCCGGAGGCGCCGGCCGACGGGCCGTTTCCCGGGCGCCCTCTCCGTCGTGTTGGTCCTCGGGCTGGCATCGGCCTGCGCCCAGGGGGACCGGGCCCAGCCGCGGGAGGTCCCCGCCCCGCGGCCGGACAACCCGGAGCGCGGCCGATTGCACGTCGACCGGAACCTCCTCTTCGGGCCGGACGGCGAGCTCCTCGAATCGGACCAAAAGATCGCCGGCCTCCCGCTGCCGAAGGGTCTCGACGTCGTCCGGGAAGGCGAGCGAAGCCACGTGTACTTTACCCAGGCCCCTCTGGTGAAGGTGCAGCGCTACTTCGGGCCGCGGCTGACCACGACGGAGGTCGAACGCATCGGTGCCGGCGTGGTCTATCGCCAGGCGATCCCGAAGGGCGTCCGGGGCGGCCAGGTTCGGATGGACGTCTCCCTTTTGCCCGCGACCGGCGGCCGCACCCGGGTCGAGGTCGTCGAGCTTCCCCCAGCTCCCATCGTTCCGGACGACCCGACCGCCCGCCGGGCGATGCTGAAACGCATCGAGGAAGAGGCCGCCGTCCTCGACTGAGCGACCGAGCCCCTACCGGCGGCTTCGGATGGCCTCGAGCTCCCGCCGCAGGGGGCCGACCTCGGCGGCGGCGGCCTGGGCGAGGAGGCCGTTCGTCCGCTCGTGCTCGCTTCGCACCAGAAGGTCCGCCGCGAGGACCCGTTCCTCCGAGTCTCCGTGGCGGACGAGGTCGATGAGATACTCGACCGCATCGTCGGTCTTGATCTTCCCGATGGACTCGAGGGCAGCGCGCCGGATCCCCCGGTGGCGATGGTCCCGGTGGATCCGGGACAGGGGGTCGAAGGCATGGGGGAAATGCAGGGTGGCCACCGCTTTGATCGCCTCCCGGCGCACGGGCTCGGCGGGATCCCGGAGGGCGGCGGAGACCACCTCGTAGGAGCGCTTGAAGTAGAGCTGCCGGACGGCTTTGACGGCGGCGGCTCGAACCGAGGGATGCTCCGAGGCGAAGAGCTCCTCGAGGGGGCCGAGGGCGGTGTAGATCTCCACCAGGGAGAGCAGGCCCGCTAGCCGCACCTGGTGGTCGCTCCGGGCGCGCTCCCGGTCCGACGCCCCGAGGTCGTGCAATCGGCAGAACAGGGCAGGTCGTCGGACGTGCTCGAACTCGTCCCAGCGGGGGTCGATGAGCACGTCCGCCATCGCCTCGGCGGCGTCTCCTCCGCGTTCCCATTCCAGCACGTCGAGCCGCCAGATGTCTGGATAGGCGGCGTCCTGGCGAAAGTGCTCGGGGAAGGGGACCCGGTCGAGGGATTCGTCTGGCGCGGTGGCCAGACGGGTCCGAAGCCGTCGGTACCGCCGGAGCCGGCGGTCCGGTAGGGGCAGGCCGGTGAGCTCCTCGTAGACCTGCCGGGCCCGGGAATAGAGCCCGAGGGTGGCGTAGAGATCGAGGCTCGCGAGGTAGGTGGCCTCGGCGACCTCCGGCGGCCCCCCCCGGGCGGCGGTCTCGGCGCCGGCCTCGGCCAGGGCGTCGGCGGCCCGGGACCGATAGTGGTGCTCGTAGGGCAGCCCGTGGCGACGGCAGAAGTCCGCCGCCTCCCGGAAGAGGGTCGCCGCCGCGCGTAGCTCCCCCCGTTCCAGAGCGAGCTGCTGGAAGTCGTCGTAGTACTGCAGCGCGTAGTGACGCAGATTGTCCTCGGACAGAATGCGAATGCAGTTCAGGTAGCCCTCGGCCAGATTCTCGAAGGCGCCCTCCCGCCCCAGGGTCAGGAGCACCTGGTAGCAGTCGAAGGCGCGCTCCCGCCGTCCCTGGGTCTCGAATCCGTCGGCGGCGGCCTCGAGGAGATGCATCGCCTCGATCCGGGCCCGCCGGGCGGCATCCGAGTCGCCGAGGCGCTCGCAGACGCGGCCCAGGTTGAAGCGGACGAGCCCGGCGACGTAGGGCTGGCCGACGAGCTGCGGATCCCCGGCGAGGCGCTCCCAGAGCACCCGGGCGCCCTTCGGGTCATCCCCCGCTTCGAGCTCGAAGGCACCGTGGCCGACGAAGCCCGCTTCGACGTACTGCGCCCCGGCGCCGGTACGGTCCCCCGCCCGGGCCGCCACCCGGGCCCGGTCCAAAGGCTCTCCCTCGCTCGAGTTCCAGGCGCCTTGCAGGTCCCCGAGGAACAGCTGGATGGTCGACACGGCGCGACGCCGCTCGAGGGCGTGAAACGAGCGGGCCATCAGTCGGAGAACCGTCCGGAGGTCGTCGTCGACGACGTGCATCCGGTCGGCGAGCTGCCAGAGGGTGGAGAGGGCGTCGGCCCACTGCCCCTGCTCGACCAGCCGATGGGCCGCTCCGATGGCCTCCCGCCGCAGGAACGACACCTACCAGCCGGCTCCAGGCATCGCCCCGTCCCCCCGGGGACGGTCGTCGCCCCGGGGATGGCCGCCGGCGTCGCCCTGACCCGAGGCGTCCTCGACGATCGAGAGGGCACGCCGGGTGCGTTCCTGGGTCCGCCCAAGGGCGTCCCGGTCCACCACCTGGACGGTATGAAAGCGGTGCGTGTAGTCCAGGTCGAGGGTGCCCTCGGAGGGCAGCATGAACACGCCGTAGAGCCGGGCCCGCTGCCGCAGTCGTTCGACGGTCTCGAGGGGGATGTGGCATTCGCCGTGGGAGAGCAGATACAGCACCGGCTCTCCCACCTGTTTCCCCGAGAGCCGGTCCAGCTCGTTCGCCAGCAGTCCGAATACCTTGGCGTAGTTGCGCCCCCGTTCCCCCCGGAAGCTCAACAGGTGGGCGGCGTCGAAGCTCGTGCTTCCCTGGCGGGGACCCCTTCGGCCCCCGGCGCGGTGGACCTCGTAGAGGCGGGCATCGAAGAAGCGGTACCAGACCTCTTCCCCCTGGAGCAGGAGCTTCTTCGCGAGTGCCAGGGCGAGCCCCCGGGCGAAGGTGGACCGGAGCCCTCGCATGCCCGCGGTCGCATCGACGACCAGATAGTGGAGGCGTCGTTCTTCGTCGTCCTGCTTCTCCCGGGCGTAGTAGAACGCTTCCCGGTCGACGAAACGCCGGTCGAAGAGCTCTTCGTCGTAGGCGAGCTCGGTCAACACCAGGGAATCGAGGCTTCCCCGCCGTTCGATGCCGGCGTAGCCGTCGATGCTGAAACGCTGCTCCCCGTGGGCCTTTCGGGTTTCGAGGACGCTCGGCAAGAGGTCCAGGGTGAAGCTGGCCACGTCGCTCGCCTCCGCGTTCCGAAACACGCCGAGGAGGTCGACGAGGTGGTCCGCGCTGACCGCCGTGGCGGCCTCCGGGCCGAACAGTCCGAGCAGACGCAAGGTCTCCAGGTCGACGTGCTCGACCGCCATCAGCAGCCGGAGCCGACGCGCCACCAATCGACCCAGCACCTCGAGGTCCCGCCGCCGGTCGCTCCGGCGGTAGCGTTCGATCATCGTCGCCGGGGTCTGCTGGAAGAGGGCGGGGTCCAAGGGCAGCAGCGTGGCGTCTCCGGCCTCCCGGGGGCCGTCCCGCGTTCCCAGGAGGTCCGTGCCGAGGACACGGAGCAGGAGGACGGCGAGGAGCTCGTCCTGGAGACGCCAGCGACGCGCTTGGGCATAGGTCTCGGTGCCGGCCAGCTCGTCGACGGTCGCCACCCAGGCGTCCTGGGCGGTGGCGGCCTCTCCCTGCAGCTCGAGCTCCGGCCGGGGCCCGAGCTGCCCCCGGGAGACCTCCCGGAGCGCGGGGGTGGCGAGGTCGTGCACCGTCCAGAGGGGCAGCGTCGTCCCGAAGCGGTGCAGGATGTTCCGCAGGTGGGCCGCCCGGAGCACCATCGGCGGGTCGATCCCCCGAAAGGCGCTCAGGGCTAGGCCGCCGAGCTCCGCTTCGACCCGACCCCGGGCGGCCGAGGTCCCCTGGCCCGGATCGGCGGCACCCGGCGCGTCCCGGGGGCGCATCACGCGAACTTGCCGCTCTGGAAGACGTGGCCGAGGAGCTGCTCGACCCGGCCCAGGGCCTCCCGGGCGGGGGGCGTCCCGATCGCCTCGAGGGCGGTCTTGATCTCGTTGAGCGCCTTGAGCTGGCTGAAGAGCTGGATGTCGGACAGGGGCCGGTCGGAGGTCAGCAGGTCCCGGATGCGGTTGATCTCTTCGACCAGGGCGTCGAGGCCGACGTCGACGGTCCCGAAGCGCCGCGCCTCCGGGTGGTCGCGATAGTGTTGTTCGAGCACGGGGGCGACGATCCCGTCGAGGAGCTCCGCCTGTTCGACGCCGTTCCAGATGTGGCGGAGGACGAAGAAGTCACGAGCGTCGGGCTTCGGGCGGCCGTCCAGGGCGGCGCTCGCGGCGAACAGCTTGAGCAACTTGACGGCGCGGCGGTCGCTCAAGGAGATACCCTCGCTGCGGATCTGGAAGACGAGCCCCTTGTAGGCGGAGAGGAAGGCGTCTTCGAAGCGCAGGCGGCCGGCGAGGGCGGCCTGAGCCTCCCGCAGCTCCTCCGCGGCGACGAGGGGTTCCGTGTGGTCGACGGATCCGTCGAGCCGCGCGGCCTCCTGGGCCAGCCCTCGCTCGAGGAGCTCGCCGAAGTGATAGCTGTCGAGGTTGTCGCTGCGGACCCGGACGAGGAACCGGTCGAAGACGGCGAGGAGGTCCTCGTCGTTGGGCACCTCGTTGGAGGCCCCGAAGGCGCTCAAGAGGGGGACCCGATGGATGGCGCCGCCGAGGGAGTAGCGGCGCTCGTTCAGAATCCCGAGGAGGCTGTTGAGGATCGCGCTGTTCGCCTTGAACACCTCGTCCAGGAAGACGACCTCGGCCTCCGGCAGCATGCCCTCCAACCGGCGCGCGTAGCGGCCCTGGCGGAAGGCCTGGATGTCGACGGGACCGAAGACCTCGTTGGGCTCGGTGAAGCGGGTCAGCAGGTACTCGAAGTACCGAGCGTCGATCAATCGCGCCAGCGTGCGGATGAGGGCGCTCTTCGCCGTCCCGGGAGGTCCGATCAGGAGGAGGTGCTCCCCGGCGAGCACGGAGATCAGCATCAGCCGAATGGTCTCCCCCTTGCCGAGAAAGGTGCGCTCCAGGGTGCGTCCCACCTCGGCGAGGCGCCCCCCGAGGGATGAGGCGTCCTGGCCGGCTGGCCGGGGCGGCACCGGCGGTGGGGACGACGGCGACGTGGGCTGGGTCATCGCGACTCCAGAAGGCGCCGGGCACGGTCGACGATGGGTGCCGGCGTCCGGTCGAGGAGCAGGGTGCCACGGCGTCGGAGCCGCCGCCCGTCCGCCGGGGCCAGGGGGCGAAGCGGTTCCGGGAGGAGCGCCGACCCGTCGGTGGCGAGAAGGCCCAGCACGGCTTCGAGGAGTTGGCCGGCGTCGAGGTCGGGGTGGTCCCAGCCGGAGGCCTCAGCCAGGGATGGCTGGTTCAGGTCGTCGTCGCCCTCGCCGTCCGAGCCGGCGAAGGCACCACAGGCCACCAGCTCGTGCAGGAGCGCGAGCACGGGCCAGCGTTCCGCCGGGGGGATCGCCGGAAGGTCCCCGAGGTGGCTGCCGAGGGCCTGGAGCCGGGGGCGTGGGGCGACGGCGAGGCCGCGGGCGATGCCAGCCCGTAGCCGGTCGTCGGCAAGGACGCGCCGGAGCTCGCCCTCGAACAGGGGAGCCGCCGCGTCTTCCGGATGGAGCACCGCGGTGATGGGCGACGCCCGAAGCAGCCCTTGGAACGGCGGTGACAGGGACGGGCGTCGGCGACGCTCCCGTCCCCCGCGGCGGCGGCCGCCCACCGCGTCGTCGGTCCGTGTTTCCTCGTCGGAACGCAACAGCTCCGGCAGGGGTCGTTCGACGGTGTCCGTGCGTACCCCTCGAAGGCGGGGGAGGGCGACGATCCGGCCGGGCACCGGCCGCCCGGCGTAACGGTAGCGGGCCGCCCAGGTGCGCACCTGCGTCTCGGGGCGCCGGATCGCGAACACCCGGACCACCACCGCGTGCCGGGCCAGGGCCTGGCCCCGGGTGGTCACGGTCCCAGCCTCTTCGATGAGACGCTGGACCCAGCCGGTGACCTCCCGCCGGGCGGCGCCGGCCAGCGCCCCCCGGCCGAAGGCCCCATCGGTCAGGACGAGCAGGTCGTAGAGGGCCAGGGCGAGGGCGAAGGCGCCCCGGTCGGGCCAGGGGACCGCCCCTGCCGGGGCGAGGGCGAGGGCCTGTCGAACCGCGGCCACCCGGGTGGCTTCGAAGCGCTTGTCGTCGACGTGCTCGAGGAGCTCCCAATCGTCGAGCAATCCGGGGCCGACGGGGACGCCGACCTCGACGGTTCCCCCGCAGAGAAGCGGCTCGAAGAACCGGGCGGCGAGGTCCTCGATCCGGAGGCGGCGCCGTTCCCCCTCGCGGCTCAACCGAGCTCCTCGATCGGGGGAACGACCACCGCGCGACCGGGCCCATCGTCTCCCCCGGAAGGACGGCCCGGGTCGTCGTCGTCGTCGCCGTTGCCCTTTCCGCCCCCGCCCCCCGCGGGGTCGTCCTGCCCGTCCCGTCCCACGGCCCCCCAGAGGGGCAGGGTCCGGGCTGGCTCGTAGCGGAGCAGGGTCAGGGGGACATCGGCGTTCGAGGGCGGATGCGCCGGGACCGCCTGCCCGGCGACTTCGGCGATCGCGACCCGGCCTACGGGCCCGAAGGCGTCCTTCGGAACGAAGCGAGGAGGGCCTCCCCCGGGCTCGAAGAAGACGTGCCCGGACCGGTGTTCGGGAACCAGCTCGGCCAGTACCTCCGGCGAGACGGCGGGGACCAGCCCGAGGCCGACGGGGACGTGGACCCCGGGGGTAGGCTCCGCGTAGGCGCGCCCGAGGGGAACGGCATCGATCCCCGCCGCGTCGTGGAGGAAGATCCGCTCCGGGGACAGGGCCATCCGAAGCCCCGCCAGGGCCCGCGGGGGGAGGCTGTAGAGCACCCGGGCCAGCCAGGCGCGCTGACGCCGCGGGATCACCACGGCGGTGACCCGACGCGGCGGATCGGCATTCGGGGCGAGGCGCAGCGGGATCCGCTCCCCGAGGGGGTCCGCCTCGACGCCCCGGGCCAGGGGCAGCTCCGCGTCCTCTCGGGCGACCTCGGGGATCCCGAGGAGGCTGCTGACCGAGGCCATCCGCGGCATCGACGCCACCCGCCGGGGCGGTCCCCCGCCGCGAAACAGCACGAGCCCGCCGTCGTCGAAGAGGGATGCGCAGGAGTCCAGGGCGACGGGATGGACGTGGCCGAGCTCCACCGCGGCTCCCGGCGTGACCTCCCGGTAGAGCGCGATCCCCGGAACCGAGATGAACAGGTCGACGGCCCGGGGAGGCAGGGACGGGAGCTCGAAGAGGTGCGCCTCCCGGTGTCCAGCGTCGGTGAAGGACGAGGGATCCTCCCAGGCGAGGAGCCCGACCCGGCCGGGGACGCCGTTCCGGGCCAGATAGGTGGTCAGGGCGGGAGCCAGGCCGGGCTCGACGGTCGCGAGGATCCGGCCTTCCGGCTCCGACCCGGTCGAAGGTCGGGGCCCGCGAGCACCCGGGAGGGGCTGAGGCCGAAGCCGAAGCAACAGTCCCTGGAGCGCCAGCTCGGCCTCGGGCTCGTAGCCTTGGGTGAAGTCAGAGTGATACAGTATCAGGGACGATTCAGATCGGTCGAGCTCTCCCAGGTCGTAGCCGAGGGGCGCGTTCCGGTCCCGATACTGGACGAAGTGGCGGCTCGTCCCGGTGAACACCAGGCCGTCCGCCAGACGGGCGATCTCGGCTACCCGGTCCATCCGGTAGCTCGATTCGGCCTTGATGGTCAGGACGAGCTCCCGGGTCCGGAGGGCGGTGGTCACCCGCTGGATCGACAAGCCAGGGATGAGCTCGTCGAGGCTGCCCTCTTCCGAGTACGCCCGGAGGAAGGCGACGAGCCGGTCGAGGGACCCGAAGAGCACGAGCCCCTGCCGACCCAGCAGGACACCCCGGGGGTCCTGCTCGGCCCCCGGGGTGCGAAAACGGCTCTGGTGGAGCGCCACCCGTTCGAGCACACCTCAGGCTGTACTACCGTGGGGGTCGTGGCCAGACCTCCTTCCCTACCCCGCGCCCCCTCGGCCCCGGAGGCCCTCGGCCGGGACACGGTGATGGACCGCGGGCTCGCCCTTCGCTACGGCGCCGACTACGTGCATCTCGCCGCCTTCGCCATCGACCTCGACCGGATCCGGGAGGCCCTGGAAGAAGACGACGAGGACTACGACCAGGGGACGGACGCCTGGCCCTTTGGCTGGGAGGTCTTCCTCACCGAGGCCTATCTGCTCTCCCAGCTCGACCCCGCCCGTCGGGACCACCGGGACCTGGTGCAGGAAACCGTGGACGTCATCCTCGACGCCGGCCCCGGGAGCGAGCTCCTCGGGGCGCAGCTGGTCTTCGCCCTCTACGATGCCGTCGCCCGGGGGGCCTGGCCGGAGGAGGCGGCGTCGGTCTTCCGCACCTGGAAACACGCGCCGGACGAGCTGGTCCGAGCGCTCCGACCGCTCTGGGAGGATGCGGAGACCCACCGGCGGGAGCTCGCCGAGTCCTGCTTGGAGGCGGAGATCACTCCCCCCATCATCGCCCCCACCCGAGCCGCCCTCGAGCGCCTCGCTCGGGGGGAAGCCTCAACACCCTCTTAGAGCACGCGGATGCGGCGGACGAGCCAGCGGTCGTCGTCGGGCTGGCGTCGCAGCCGCACCTGGACGTCGGCGAGCTCGCCGTCGATGGAGACACGCACGGCCAGGGTCGCGTCGTCCCCTCCGACCCGGACGCTGCGTTGAATCATCCGGGCGCGGGCTCCGAGGTAGGGGCCGACGGCGTCTCGGATCCGTTCCCGGAGGGCGCCGCCGTCTTCGGCGTCCTCGAACCATTCGACCCCGTCCGGGCCGACCAGGGCCACGGGCTGCCGGGCGAGGTCGACCCAGCGGAGGGCGCGGTCGAGGCGTCGGTCGGTGA
The DNA here is from genome assembly GCA_031800515.1 of Polyangiaceae bacterium LLY-WYZ-14_1. Lineage (GTDB taxonomy): Bacteria > Myxococcota_A > Polyangia > Polyangiales > DAPKRP01 > DAPKRP01. Next base: position 12,232 of record DAPKRP010000118.1, read on the forward strand.
CCGTCCCTTGGAGCCCGTCCACCAGGGTAGCGACCCGCTCCTCGTCGGTCTGGACCAGGGCGTCCGCGGTGAAGGCGACGCCGCCGACCAAGGCGAGGACGAGAACGAGGCGAAGTGCAAGGCGCATGGAGAGCTGTAAAGCAAGTGTCGAGCCAACGCCCGAGGAGTCGGTATTCTCAGGGGATTCCGAGGACGAGCCGGCCCTTCGTTGACAGGCTGTCGGTGGGTGCGGGCCCGCCCTGGGATGGATGGAGACACCTTGTCATCCTCTCCGAGGGTGTTGAGGAATCAGCGGGTTCCCCGGGCCCCCGCCCAGAGCGCGTCGATGGGGGCCGGGCGCCCGGTCCAGGTCTCGAAGGCGAGGGCCGCCTGGTGAACCAGCATCCCCAGGCCTCCCACGGTTCGAAGCCCCGCGGCCCGCGCCGCCCGGAGAAGGGCGGTCTCCTCCGGGACGTAGACCAGGTCGACGACCACCGGGCCCGGCCCCTTCCGGGCGAGGGCGTCGAGAGGGAGCCGGGCGACGAAGTCGCCGGCCGCGGGACCATCCCCCATCGTCGCGCTCGTCGCCTGGAGAAGCAGTCGGGGAAAGGGGGGCCAGCTCCCGTCGAGGGCGCCGCCGGAGACCTCTACGGGAGCCACCGCCGGGGCCAGGGCGCGGGCGAGCTCCGTCGCCTGCTGGGGGCGTCGGGCGAGGACCCGCACACGCCGGGCGCCGAGCCGGGCCGCGGCGAGGACGGCGGCTCGGGCGGCGCCTCCGGCTCCGAGCACCACCGCGTCCGCTTCTTCCCCGGCGGTCGTCGCGCCCCCTTCCCCCGCGCCGGCGGGGGAGGGCGACGTCGGCGGCTCCGGAAACAGGCCGACGAGCCCGGCCTCCTGCCGGAGGGCGCGGATGAGGCCCTCGGCGTCCGTGTTCCCCCCGAGGAGCCGGCCCTCGGGGGTACGGTGGATGACGTTCACCGCCCCGAGGGCGCGGGCGTCTTGGTCGATGTCGTCGAGGTCCGCCCCCACCCGGGTCTTGTGGGGAAGGGTGACGTTGGCCCCAGCCACCCCGAGGGCTCGAAGGCCGGCCACCGCCGCCGAGAGCGCCCCCGGAGGCACCGGGAACGGCACGTAGACCGCATCGATCTCGGCCGCCGCGAAGGCGGAGGCGAACATCGCCGGGGATCGGGAGTGGGCGACGGGCCACCCCAGCACGCCGTAGAGCCGAGGCCCGGGGATCGCTTCGGGCCCGGGCTCGGCATCCGCCGGCTCCCCCACCGTTGCGCCGGGGGGGCGACCGTCGTCGCCGGCGTTCATGCGTCCCCGTCTCCGGGCCCATCTTCCGAGGCCCAGGAGGAAGTCTCCCTCGGCCCGCCCTCGTGGTCGTCCGGGGCCGTCCCCTCGACGGAGTCCACCCGGGCGAAGAGGCGCCCCCGATGGAGGCGAACCTCGACCGGATCGCCGACGCCCACCGTGTTCGCATCGACCAGCGCCCGGCCGTCGCGAAGGGCGACGGCGTAGCCCCGCTCGAGCACGCGAAGGGGGGACAGGGCGTCGAGCTCCCGGGCGGCGAGGGCGAGCGCGCCCCGGGCGCGGGCGACCAGGGGCCGACCCGCCGCCCCGGCCCGAGCGCCGAGGCCTTCGAGGCGCTGCCGGCTCTCCCGAAGACGCCGGGCGGCCGCTTCTTCGAGGCTGCGCTCCAGGCCGGTGAGGGCCCCCCGATCCCTCGCCAGACGCGCCTTGGGATCCCCCCGGCGTACCGCCTCGTCGAGGCGTCCGAGGCCTCGAGCGGACCGCTCGAGCCGCCGACGAGCCCGCTCGTTCAAGGTGGCGGTGAGGGCGACGAGGCGCCCGCGGGCCCGGGCGAGCTGGTAGCGTGGGTCGGGCAGGCCCCGCTCCGCCCGGTCGAGCTCGCGGCGGGCGAGCTGGAGCCGGTGGCGGATCCCCTGCCGGGCCTGGCGGCGTTGCCCGTCCAGCTCTCGCAGCAACACCTCCCGCTCCGGCACGACCAGCTCGGCGGCGTTGGACGGGGTGGCCGCCCGCAGGTCGGCCACCAGATCCGCCAGCGTCAGGTCCTGCTGATGGCCGACGGCGCTCACCGTCGGCACCCGGCAGGCGGCGATCTCCCGGGCGAGGGCCTCGTCGTTGAAGGCCCAGAGGTCCTCGCTGGACCCGCCGCCCCGACCGACGATCACGACGTCGAGCTCGGGGAGCCGTTGAATGCGCCGGAGGGCGGCTCCGATGGAACGGGCCGCGCCCTCCCCCTGGACGCGGCAGTCGGCCACGACGATGCGGACGGGACAGCGGGTCTGGGCGATGCGGATGATGTCCCCGAGGGCGGCGCCGCTCTCGCTCGTCACCACCCCGACGACCCGAGGGGCATGGGGGAGCGGTCGCTTCCGCTCCGGGGCGAGGAGACCTTCTTCTTCGAGACGTCGGCGTCGGAGCTCGAGCTCGGCGTGAAGCGCCCCCTCCCCCGCGGGCAGGGCGATGCGGGCGACGAGCTGAAACCGCCCCCGCTCCCGGTAGAGGTTCAGCGCGCCCCGCATCTGGACGAGCGCCCCGTTCTCGAGGCGCGCTCGCGCGCGGCGGGCGTCCCGGTTGAACATCACCCCGGGAAGGCAGGCGTTGACGTCCAAGTCGTTCAGAGTGAAGTAAACGTGCCCGTTACCGCCGGGCCGCACGTTCGACAGCTCGCCGACGATCCGCACGTCGGAAAACCGATGCTGCAGCATCGTGTCGACGGCCCGGTTGACCTGGGAGACCTTGAGGACGACGTCCTCGGCCTTCCGACGGGGCCGTCCCTTCCCGCCGGCGTCGTCGTGTTTGGCCGTTGGCTCCGGGCTCGGGCGCGCCTTCGGGCGCTCCGGCGCGGCGGGCGGGGCCTCCAACGGCTCCTCGTCTCCGGACTCCCCGTCCCCCCGGTCGAGGAGCCGGTCGAAGAGGGGCATCGACATGGCGGAATGCTATAGCCCCCGCTCCACCGTGGCCACGCGGATCCCAGAGGCGCCGCTCCACCGGCTCGGGTACTGGCAGGCGCGACCCGGCGACGTCATCGGGCGAAACGACCTGTTCATGGTCGACGTGCGTGCCGCGGAAGACGACCTGCTGGGCGAGCTCGGCCACATCCACGGGGTCCGCCACGTGCCCGCGGCTCGGGTTCGGGCCGCGGGCCTACCCCAGGTTCCCAAGGACCAGCCGGTCGTCGTGGTCTGTCAGAACGGCCACGAGAGCTTCGAGGTGGCGGTCAGCCTGGTCCGCGACCACGGCTTCGACGAGGTCTACCACCTGGTCGGCGGCATGATCCGCTGGGTCGCGGAAGAACGCCCCATCGCGCGGGTGCCGACCTGGCGTTGACCGGGGCCGAGGACCGGGGGGCCGCTGGGGGGCGTTCCCGGCGCGGCGCGCGCGGTTCACGCCGGGCGGTCGTGGGCCTCGGTGCCAACCTCGGGGACCGGGCCCGCACCCTCGAGGCGGCGGTCGAGGCGCTGGCGGCCACCCCCGGGGTCGAGCTCCGGGCCCGCTCCCCATTCTACGAGACGGAGCCCGTGGGGGGGCCCCCGGGTCAGCCGGCCTTCCTCAACGGGGCGGTCCTGGTGAAGAGCAGGCTGGGGCCCCGCCCGCTCCTCGAACGACTGCTGGAGATCGAACGTTCCCTCGGCCGGATCCGGCGGGAGCGTTGGGGTCCCCGGACCGTGGACCTCGACCTCCTGTGGATGGAGGACGTCGAGCTGGCGGAGCCCGGAC
>DAPKRP010000119.1:0-1587 GCA_031800515.1 Polyangiaceae bacterium LLY-WYZ-14_1
CCCCGGACGCCTCCGTCGGGACCGGGGAGTTCGGGGACGCCGCCCAGGGCCTCGGACCGCTCGACGCCCTGGGGCGCCGCTTCGGCCGGGTGCGCACCCGCCTCCGCGACCTGGGTCTCGACCGGGAGCTCGGCTACCGGCGGGTCTTTCTACCGGAGGGAGGCGGCACGGAGCTGCCCCTCGACCTCGACACGGACGACTGCGCCACCCTGGTCGCCCTCGGCGGCAGCGGGCTCCGGGATCTCCGGATGGTGCTCTACGACGGGGACGGCCGGGAGGTCGCCGAGGACGGCATCCCGGGCGAGGGGGGCCTGGTCCATGTCTGCCCCCAGGCGGGACCGGCGGACCGGCTGGCGCGGCCATACCACCTGGTGCTCCTTTCCCGGGAGGGCTCCGGGGCGGTCGCCCTCGGGGGGCTGGAGGGCCGGCCGGACCCGGAGCGCGGCTTCGAAGGGGTCTTCGACGGAGTGCTGTCCCCTCGGGTGCCGGTGGAGGCGGTCGCCGCCCGCCTCGCCCGCAGCCTCCCCCCGCTTCGGGCCCGGGGGCTCGAGCCGGTCGGCGAGGCGGAGTACGAGACCCTCGCGGAGGGGGGCGTCCTTCGGCGCTCGGTCCGCCTCGAGCGGAGCCGCTGCTACGTGATCCTGGCGCGGGGAGACCGGGAGATCGCCGACCTGGACCTCATCTTGTTCGACCCCTCCGGCGCCGAGATCGCCCGGGACCTGGAGGGGGACGCGGAGCCGCGGCTCGAGCACTGCCCCGCCGAGACGGGACGGCACACCATCGAGCTCCGCCCCTACGAGGGCGCCGGGGCCCTCGGCTGGATGCTGCTGGTGGGCCCGGGACGGGAGCCCGCCAGCTCGGCCGGGGAGGGAACGCCGGCCGCCGCCGGGGCGGACGAGGCCGCGGCGCCGGTCGAGCGGCCCGACCCGGTGGCCGCCCTCGGCGCCGCGGCCGCCGGCCTGGCGTCCCGGGGCTACGACCCGCCGCTGTTCCTGGTTCGGGGAGGCTTCCTCGCCCCGGGGGAGTCCCGAGGCCATGAGATCGTCCTCGGTCCCGGGTGCACCGTCGTCCTCGGGACCGCCGCCGATCCGGGAGTGGACCTAGACCTCTACCTCGCCCGAGAAGACGGCGAGGTCGTCGACGTGGATACCAGAGTACAGCCCATGGCGCGGGTCGCCGCCTGTCCGGCCCGGAGCCGACTCTTCCGGGTGACGGTGAAGTCCTACGGGCGGGAGGGCACCTACGCGCTGGCCACCCTCCACCCCCCGGAGGACGTCGACGACATGCTCGACCTCCGGCTGGAAGACGCGGCCTCCGGGGTCCGAAGCCGGGGCTTCGTCGAGGTCGGCCGCCGGCGGCCGCCGGCGGTGGGGGGCCGGGAGCGCGTCCTCGGGGAGGGGGCCCGCTGGACCGAACCGGTGCGTCCGTCTCCCGGGCGCTGCCTCGCCTTCGTCGCCGCGGGGGACGAGGGGGTGACGGACCTCGACCTCCTGGTCCGTGACGCCTCGGGCACCGTGCTCGCATCGGATGCCGGCCCGGCGCCCTTCGCCGGCGTCGTCCGCTGCGCGCCCCTGGCCCTGGACCCGG
>DAPKRP010000120.1:0-3643 GCA_031800515.1 Polyangiaceae bacterium LLY-WYZ-14_1
GTCGAAGAGGTGCCTCCGAGCGCCCCGGCCGCCCCGGGGCACGAGGGCGAGCTCACCCTGCAGGTGGTCTCCTACGAGACCCGGGAGCGGGCCGAGGCCTTCGCCGAGGAGCTCCAGGCGCGGGGTCACCGGGCCTTCGTGATGAGCGCCGACGTGCCCGGCCGGGGGCGGTTCCACCGGGTGCGCATCGGACCCTTCGACAAGCTGCACGAGGCGGAGAGCTACCGCCGGCGCTTCGAGGCCGAGGAGCAGATCGCGACCTTCATCGTCCGGCGTCCCGCGGAGGAGTGAGACGCCCGGGTACACCGGGGGTCGACGGCGCCCGTATGCTCTCCGAGCGATGGACGAGGCGACCCTCCAGGCCCTGCTGAAGAAGGGGCTCCAGTATCAGGCGAGCGATCTGCTGTTCAAGGTCGGCCAGCCTCCCGGCTTCCGGGTCAACGGCCAGCTCCACTACCTGCAGGGGGATCGGCTTCGACCGGAGCAGACCCGGGCGCTGGCCGAGGTGATGTGCCGGCATGGCCGCTACCCCGGCAGCCTGGACGAGCTGTTCGAGTTCGACACCTCCTACGAGGCCGGGGGTATCGGCCGCTACCGGGTGAACGTCTACAAGCAGCGCAGCTCCTTCGCGGTGGCGATGCGGACCATTCCCCTCCGCATCCCCGGCCTCGACGAGCTCGGCCTCCCGCCGGTGGCGCGTTCCTTCGCCGAGATGGAGCGAGGCCTCGTCCTGGTGGTCGGCGCCGCGGGGAACGGCAAGAGCTCGACCCTCGCGGCGATGATCGGCCACCTGAACCAGACCCGACGCTGCCACGTGATCACCATCGAGGATCCGGTGGAGTTCATCCACGTCGACAACCTCGCCAGCATCAGCCAACGGGAGATCGGGCTCGATACCCCCAGCTTCTCGAGCGCCCTTCGGGCGGCCCTCCGGCAGGACCCGGACGTCATTCTCGTCGGCGAGGTGCGGGACGAGGAAACGATGGAGATCGCGCTGAAGGCCGCCGAGACGGGTCACCTGGTCTTGTCGACGATGCACACCCCGGACGTGCAGCGGACCATGGGCCGCGTGATGAGCCTCATCGGGGCCGGGGGCGATGCCCGGGAGCGCTTCGGAGACGCCCTCCGGGGCGTCATCGCCCAGCGGCTCGTGCCCCGCTCGGATGGCCAGGGGCGGGCCCTCGCCGCCGAGGCCCTCTACGTCACGGGCACGGCCCGGGAGTCCATCCGAAAGCCGGAGGGGAACCTTCCCCTGAAGGACGTCATGGAGCGCGGCGTGCATCCCTATGGGATGCAGACCTTCGAGATGTCTCTCCGGCAGCTCGTCAAGACGGGCCTCGTCACCGTGGACGCCGCTCGGGCGGCGATGAACTGAGCCGCCGCCCTCGCCCCCGCAGGTCCTCATGGACGATGGATTGCGGGGGACGGGTCCCTTCGGATAAGGGGCGTCCATGAGCGCAACGGACCAGGGTCCTCCTTCGGGCCCGGACGCCCATGCCCCCGGGGTCGGCCTGCCCCCCGGGGCGACCGCCTCGACCGCCCTGCTCGACCTCCTCCGCCGACTGGTCGACCGCTTCCCGCACGCCTTCCCCGGCGTCTCCCTCCCGTCCGCGGGAAAAGGTCTCAAGGCGGGCTACCCGGCGCTTCTCGCCCGCCTCGAGCAGCGCCGGGTGGTGGCGGCGGAGCGGGGAGCGGTGGCGACGGATCTGGTCGGGCACATCCAGGAGACCTTTCGCTTTACCCCGGTGGGCTCGTCCGAGCCCCGGCCGCTGCGGGACCTCGCCGCCGGCAGGGCGGAGCCGTTTCCCCTCGCCGCCCCGTCCGGGCGGGGAACCGCCGTCGGTTGGCGTCCCGAATGCCGCTATCGGGGCCGCACCTTCGAGGGCGCCGGCCTTCGGGCGCTCGTCGACGACCTCGAGATGCGGCATCGGGCGAGCCCGGAGGCCCTCGCCTGTCTGCGCCGGGCCCTCGACCGGCTGAGCCCGGAGGGCCGCATCGACCTGAGCGGCGAACGCTTCGCGCTGCTCGGGGCGGGCGCCGAGATCGCACCGACCCCCGCCCTCGTCGCCGCCGGAGCCGACGTGCTCTGGACGGACGTGCGCCCGCCGCCGACGGCGCTCCTCGAAGCCGGGGGACGCCTGACCCATGCGAACGGCCGAGGCGACCTGCTGACCGCCCCGGACCGGGTGCTTTCGAGCGTCCGGGCCTTTGGGGAGGAAGGGGGCGGGCGGCCCCTCCACGTCGGCCTCTTCGCCTACGGGCCCGGACGGGGTCGGGAATGGCGCCTCGGGGCGGCGATGAACGCCGTCGTCCGCGCCCTCCCCCCGGAGATGCTGGCCAGCGTCTCCCTGTACATCTCGCCCACCTCCCCGGCAGAGGTCAGCGGCGTCGACCGCATCGAAGCCGACCGGCGCCTGGCGACCCGCCCGGTCTGGCAGCGTCCCCTCCTGGCCTCGGGGGCGATCACCCGCTGCCGCATCGATCCGGACCTGCCCCGGGTCTCGGACACCATCGTCGGCGTGCAGGGCGTGAGCTACCAGGCGGCCCAGTGGATCGAAAAGACCCTGGCGGCGGAGGCGCTCCGGCAGGAACGCCCCGGGCTCCGGGTCAGCGCCAACGTCGCCCCGGTCACCGAGACCCGATCCCTCGAGCACCCCCTCTTCCGGGCCGCCTTCCGGGGAGCGCCGATCTTCGGGGTCGAGAGCGTCCCGGCGGAGGTGACCCGAACCCTGAACGCCTTGATGCTCATCGAGGACCTGCTGGGGGATCCGCCCTCCGGCCCGCGCCAGCTCCACGGCGGCCTCTTCGCGATGCCCTACGCCCTCGACTCCGCCATCCGCGTTGCCGCCCTCCGGGGCCTCGCGGGCCCCGCCCGGCACCGGTAGGGGGGGCCTCGAATCGGTCGGGGCCGGGGCGGACGCCCGGCCGGGATCAGCGGCTCTCGCCGGCGGCGGAGGCGGCCCGGGGAAGGCCGACCCGGAGCGCCTCCCGGGCCAGGTAGCTCGCCTTGATCCGCCAGCGGGGCCGGTTGACCACCAGGGCGGCGACGGCGAGCTGCGGGTCGTCGGCGGGGGCGAACCCGACCCACCAGCTGTACCCCCGGTAGGGTCGGTCCGTGCTCAGGCTTCCCGTCTTGCCGGCGACCCGGATGCCCGGAAGGAATGGCCGGCCCTGTCGGTCGAAGAAGGCCCGGTCCGCCGTCCCCCCGGGCCGGCAGGTCTGCTCCATCATCCGGCCGACGAGCTGGGCGGTCCGTCTGGGGACCACCGCCCGGAAGACCTCCGGGGAGGGCTCGTAGAGCACGTCCCCATCCCCGTCGAGCACTCGGTCGACCATCCTCGCCCGGGGCATGCGCCCGTCGTTGGCCAGGGTCGCCGCGACCAGCGCAGCGTGGAATGGGGAGAGATGGACGTGCCAGAACCCCGCCGCCGTCCGGGCGAACTCGAGGCGCGACGCTTCCTTGTCCGGCAGGGAGATGGGGCTCGCCCGGGTCGGGGCATCGAAAGGCAGGGCGTGGCCGAAGCCGAAGGCCTCCGCGTAACGGGCGAGGGTCGCGTGATCGAGGTGCCGGTCGGCGAGCTTCGCGAAGACCACGTTGACCGACCCTCCCATCGCCTCGGCGAGGGTGGGGCACTCCCGGTCC
>DAPKRP010000121.1:0-2719 GCA_031800515.1 Polyangiaceae bacterium LLY-WYZ-14_1
GGGGCCTGTGCGGCGAGCCGTCGCTCCGGGGGCGGCGGCGAGCGCCGGGCGCTCCCGGTCTGCGCTTCGGCGGCGGAGGATGCCCCTGGGGTCCTGGCGTTCGGCGTTCGGGAAGACCCGGACGTCCCTTTGGGGGCTGAGCTGATCGCCGTCCGGGCCGGGGGACAGGTGGACGTGCTGGAAAAGCTCGCGCCCGGCCCGGCCGGGCTCGGCGAGTACTCCCTCGTCTCGGTGCCGCCGTCCGGGGTGGCGGTCGCCTGGCGCCAGCGACGGAGCGACGACGGCCCCTCGGACGGGCGCTATCGCCTGCTGGTCCGGGAACCCGGCGGCAGGGCGCTGACCTGGACCTTCGAAAGGCGGACCGGGATCGCGGGCCGCTTCGTCGACCGTCGCCTCCTCTGGCTGGCCGGGGGCGCTCGGCCGCGTGGGAGTGCCCTCTACGACTTGACCACCGACCAGCTGATCGACCTGCCCGCGGGCATCGCACCTCCGACGTGGTCTCCGAGCGCTCCCATCCGACCGGAAACCCGCTTCGAGCTCGTCGATGGGTGGACCCCCGCGCGGCGCGACAGCTCCTTCGAACCGGAGCTGCTCTTCGTCAACGAGGCGGGCGAGGTGAGGCCCGCCGCGCTTCCCGACGGCGACCGCCTCGTCCTCCTGGACGATGAGGGGTACGTCCGGTCATCCCAGCCGGGGGGCGATATCCTCGCCGCGATCCCCTGGCGCGGCCGCTGGCTGGCCGTGTCGATGGGCCAGGAACCGGCGGACGGGGTCACCGTGTCCGTCATCTCGCCGGCGGCCGGGGAAGCGCGTCGGGAGATCCCGATGCCCGCGCCGCAGGAGATCGGCGCGATCATGGGTGGTCCGTCATTCCTGGCGTTCTATCCGCCGGCCCGTGCGGATCGGACGCTCGGCCCCGTGGCGGTCTTCGACGCGCAGAGCGAGCGGTTCACGGCGATGCCGAGCCTGGACCGCCCCCGTTCCCCCAGCGACGACGCTTATCATCGTCCCCGCATCCAGGACGAGCGGATCGTGTTCGGGGGAGACCGGCTGCTGGCCTTCTCCCCGGAAACGGGGGTGGTCTCGTCCTTCGACGCCAGGGCTTTAGGGGTAGCGCCGATTCCTTCACCGATCAGCCAGGGCTTCGGTCAGGTGGCCCTGGGCCCCCGGGGGTGAGCTCGCCATCCCGGCTCGGGTGGGCGCGGACGAAGGTCTGACCGTCGGCCCCCCCGATGGCCCCCGCCGCTGGGTCGGCCGACCCGTGTTCGGCGCAGGCCTTTGGCGCGTGGCGCCGCTCGGTCCCGGGGCCTGGTCTTTCGAGGCCAAGGCCGACCCGGAGTCGGAAGATGCCGTGGACGGGCCCAGCACCGCCCCGCCGGACGCCGTTCCCCTGGGGATCACCCAGATCATCCCGGCCGATCCGAGTGGCGAGGTCTTCCTGATCCAGGGTTCTGCACGCGTCCTTCCCACCGACCCGACGGGCCGCTGCGCCTCCGTCAGCGAGACCAGAGACCTCGAAGGGGATACCCACGTGGTCCGCCACCTCATCGACCTGCGTTCCGGGAAAAGCGTCACCCTCGAGCGAACCTTCGTCTTCCGATTCGCGGACCGCTGACCTGCGGGACCGGCGCAAACCCGGTTCGAACCTCCGGTCAGGGGTACTAGCGAGGGGCCGCTGGCGTGGGGGACAGGCCGTGGGACGCTGGTCTCATCATGACGCGGTCGGCAGACGCGGAGCTTCGGGCGCTGCGGCGGGAGCTTTGGCTCCAGGTCGTCCTCCTGGGCGGGTTGATCGCGGTGTTGTGGGGGGTCGAGATCGTCGACGCCTTCGCCTTCGGTGGGCGGCTCGACGGGATGGGCATTCGGCCCCGCACCCCGGAGGGGCTCCAGGGCATCCTGGTCGCCCCCTTTCTCCACGGGGGCTTCCCCCACCTGGTCGCCAACACGGTGCCCTTGATCGTGCTGGGCTGGCTGGTCCTGCTGCGGGACGCCCGCCAGTTCATCGGCGTGCTGGCGGTGACCACCCTGGTCGGGGGCTTCGGCGTCTGGCTCCTCGGGCGGCCGGGCTCGGTCCACATCGGCGCGAGCCTCTGGGTGTTCGGCCTCCTCGGCTATCTGCTCGCCGCCGGCTGGTTCGAGCGGAAGCTCGGGACGATCCTGCTGTCCCTCTTCGTCTTCGCCCTCTACGGCGGGGCCCTCTGGGGCGTCCTGCCGGGGGAGCGGGGGGTCTCCTGGGAGAGCCACCTCTTCGGCTTCGCCGCCGGCGTCTTCGCCGCTCGGGCGTTTCTCGGGGGCCCCCGTCGCCGGCGCGCCCGTCGCCGGCGGGCTCGTCGCCTCACCCTCTGAGAGGGCTACCTGCCGCCGGGGATCTGGGTGGCCGGCCGGCTCGGGCGGCGGCCGCGGCCGTTCCAGCGGTCCCCGCGTCCCCGGCCGTCGGCCTCCCAGCGGCCGGGGCCGCGCCGGAGCACCAGGCGGGCGCCGCGTTGGTCCCGGCCGACCAGCACCGGGTCCCCGTCGGGCTCGAAGCGGGAGCGGTCGAAGGTGGCGAGGAGCCCGCCCCGGGGACCGAAGACGAAGAACCGCCGCCCCTGGCGAGCCCAGGTCTCGGCGATGGGGTGGTTCCGCACCCGGCCGTTCGGCGCGAAACGGACCCGGGCATCGACCACCCGGCCCTCCCGGATGAGCCGCCACCGCTCCTGCACCGGAATCCCGGTGGGAC
>DAPKRP010000122.1:0-1758 GCA_031800515.1 Polyangiaceae bacterium LLY-WYZ-14_1
AGGGTCGCGCCGAGACCGCCCGCCAGCATGGCCCCGAGCCGCCGGGCCGGGCGGGCTCGGCGGCCGCGGGGGGTGCAGTCATCCGCCGGGAGGGTCCGGAGGTGAAGGCGTCGTCGCAGTCGTCCCATGAGTGATCTCGTCATCGTCCGCGTCATCAGAGGAAAAGCTCGTCGGTCATCGCCAGGTACCGCCTGGCTCGGCGTTTGGCGATCCGATTGGCCAGCCGCGCTTCCGGGAGGGGGTCCTCGGCGGAAAGCACCTCCCGGAGCAGTTCGACGTAGGCGTCCCGGTCCTGATTCACCCGGGCGCAGGTGCTGGCGAGGTTGACCTGCACGACCAGGTAGCGCCGCTCGGTGAGGGTCAGGGCCTCCTGGAAGTGGGCTGCTCCCTCATCCCGGATCTCGGGAGAAGGGCTGCGGCACTTCAGCGAACCCAAGAGCACGAGCCCGCCGGCGTGCTCCACCGTCGGGTCGATGGCGACGGAGCGGGCCACCGCCGCCTGAACCAGGGAGATGTCGGCGATGGAATCCGTATTCGTGAGGTCGGCGCCGATCATCGAGCCCCAGGCATAGCCGAGCCAGAACAGGGCCTCGGCGTCCTCCCGGTCGTCCATCTTTTCGGCGAGCCACGGCTCGAAGCGATCGAGGTTGCTCCGGGCTTCCCGGAATCCGTCCCCCCGCTGACGCATCACCCGGAACATCAGGTTGCGGGCGCGGCGGTACATCCGCATCGCCCGTTCCCGCAGCCGTTCCGACTCCTGGTAGTCGCCGGCCTCCTCGGCGCGCTCCGCCTCGTCCTCGACCCAGCCGTAGGCGTAGGCGGCGTAGGCCTGGGCGGTGAGGAGGAGCAGGTCCTGGTTGTCCGGGGTGACCCGCAGGATGCCCTCGAGCTGGAGGATGTTCCCGGGAGAGGCCTCCCCGACGAGCTCGTAGTCCCAGTGGCGTTCGACCCCGGCGGAGGCTCGTTCGAAGAGGCCCACCGTCTGGTTGGCGGTGAGCTTGGTGAAATCGCAGGCCGACGCGCCAACGAGGAGAACGGACGCGAGGGCGACCTGACGCATGGACCGCGTGGTAAGCGCGGCCACGGGGAGCTGTCAATCGCAGCGGCGCCGGCCCGATGCCGGGGTCTCGAGGTTTCCCCGCCCACCGGGGTGACGAAGGGCGGTGGGTGCGGCCTTGAAAGGGCGGCCCGGTCGACCAGACTTCGATCGATGAATCCACCTCTCGCCGCCCTGGCCTCGGCCTGGTGCCGCCCGGGCCGCCCCAGGTCCCCTCGGAGCCAGGGCGCACCTCCCCCCACAAGGTCCCCCAGATGGCGGCGACCGCTGATCGCCAGCGGTCTCTCCGCGGCGAGCGTGCTCGCCGCCCTCGCCGCCATGCCGGGCACGGGTCGGGCATCCCTCGCCGAGGCGTTGTCCCTCGAGGAGCTGGTGGCCGAAGCAGAGCTCGTCGTCGTCGGCGACTGTGTCGAAGAGGCCGCCCGGTTCGACGACCGAGATCGGATCGTCACCGACGTCGACGTCCGGGTGATGGACCAGGCCAAGGGCGAGACGCCCAGGGGACGCCTCGTGACCGTGCGCACCTTCGGCGGCGTCGTCGGAGACCTCGGGATGCGAATGACCGGCGCGGCGCAGTTGCCGATGGGGAGCCGGCAGGTGCTCTTTCTCACCCGGGAGGGCCCCGGAGGTCGCCGCCGGGTGGTGGGGATGAGCCAGGGTGCGCTCCCGGTGGCGCGCACGGCGGCGGGGGAAGACGTCGT
>DAPKRP010000123.1:0-3865 GCA_031800515.1 Polyangiaceae bacterium LLY-WYZ-14_1
CGCCGTTGGCTTCGAGGGCTTCCGCCCGTTCCGGATGGCGGGGTTCCCGGGGGTCGGTTCCATCCGTCGGGGCCAGGGTCCAGGTCCACTGGCTTGCCCCGTAGATCGGGACGTGGCCGAAGCAGGGGTAGGCCGCACCGAAGACCTCGGCGGCGGTCCCTTGGATCGCCTGGAAGACGTCCGGGAAGAGCACCGGAGATTCACTCTGCAGGGCGAAGAGGCCCCCCGGGGCGAGCACCCGGCGCACGCCGAGGTAGAAGTCCCGACTGAAGAGGCCTTCGGCGGGGCCGACGGGGTCGCTCCCATCCAGGATCACCACGTCCCAGGGCGGGTCCTCCGCCCGTTGCACGTAGGCGACGCCGTCCTCGAAGCGCAGCTCGAGCCGGGGGTCGTCCCAGGCGGTCCCGATGGTCGGCAGGTGTTCCCGGGAGACCTCGACGACGCGGGGGTCGATCTCGACCATGCGCACGGTCTCCACCTCTGGATGGCGCAGGACCTCCCGCACGGTGCCGCCGTCCCCGCCACCGATGACCAGCACCCGACGGGGCCGGGGGTGGGTCACGAGCGCCGGATGGACCAGCATCTCGTGGTAAAAAAATTCGTCCCCCTCGCTGGTCATGTAGATCCCGTCGAGGAGCAGAGCGCGACCGAACAGCAGCGTTTCGACCACGTCGATCTGCTGATAGGCGCTGCGCTCGGAATGGATGGTGCGGGCGATCCGCAGGGAAAACCGCAGTTGCTGCCGGAAGTCTTCGACCGCCCAGAGGCCGCCCGGGTGGGTCATCACCGGTCCCCCCGGGCGGCGACGGCGGGGGGAGGGAGCCCCGGCCCTGGGGAAGACGGTGCGGCGGCGGCGCCCTCGGTCATCGGCCCGTCCTCCCGCCGATGCGCCTCGATCCGGATCGAGGGCTGCCCCGGGTCCCCGTCCCCGAGACCGCGTTCGACGGCGAGCACCTCGGAGGCGTCTGCCCCAAGGCCGGCGGCGAGCACCTGGTGCGCCCGGCTGGGGATGCAGTCGCCGCAGGTATAGAAGTCGACCGCCGCATAGCCGGTCTCGGGCCAGGTGTGGATGGACAGGTGGGATTCTTCGATCACCACCACGCCGCTGACCCCCTGGGGAGCGAAGCGGTGAAAGACGCTCGCCACCACGGTAGCGCCGGCGGCCCGGGCCGCCCGTTCGAGGAGCGCCTTGACGGCGGGTTCGTCGTTCAACAGGTCGAGGTCGCAGCCGTGGTACTCGGCCAGCCAGTGGCGCCCAAAGGTATCCATCGCTCCGTCTTCACCTTCCGGTCGTGGATCCCCGGAAAAACCGGGCCGAATGGGTAGCACACTCAACGGCTGGGGTGGCCGTTCCTGCTCCGGTCGGCCTTGGCGGGGGCGTCGCCTTCGTCGCCGGCGCGGGGGTGGCCCCCGTCCTTCCCCGGCTCGGCCTCACCGTCGGTCTCCTCCTCGCGGTCCGCGTCGTCGGCCATCGATCGCTCCCGCTCCGCGATCTGCCGCTCTTCCTCGGCGGACGCGGCGTCCTCCCGCTGCTCCCGCTCGGCCTCGGCGGTCTGCTGGCGCACCGCCTCCCGGTGCTCCGACTCGCCGGCCCAGCCGCGACGGCGCTCGTCGATGGCGTCGATGGCCTCCCGGCGGCCGTAGCAGACGAGGACGTCTCCCGGGCGCACCTCGGTTCCGCCGCTCGGAACCCCGAGGTAGCGGCCGCTCGGTCGCCGCACGCCGAGCACGACGACGCCCTCCGCCCGGAGGTCCAGGGACGCCAAGGTCTCCTCGGCGAGCCAGTCGTCGTCTTGGACGTGGAGCTCGACGACCCGATAGGGCCCGGACAGCTCGAGCAAGGATCCGTAGTCCCGAACGTCCAGCCGCGTGTAGCGGTGGAGGGCCCAGGATACCAGGGCGGAGAGCTTCCGGTCCGCCCAGCGATTGGTCGAGGCCCAGAACAGGACGCCGACCCCGGCCAGCATCGCCGCGAGCCGCACCGCGCGGCCCGTCGGGTCTGCCCCGCCGGAAAGGCCCAGGATGAGGGACGCCACGGCGGTCGCCAGGCCGGCGTTCCCGAGGAGCATCAGGGTGGTCACCACCTTCCGGCGTACCGGGTGCCGCACCACGGCCTCCGCCTCGCCCGTGGTGAAGCCGACGCCGGTGAAGGCGGAGCGCGCCTGGAACCGCGCCGACTCCCGGGAGAGCCCCGTATGCACCAGGATGACCGTCGCGACCCGGGTCACGAAGAGGGAGAGGGCAACCACCAGGAGCAACGAGACGACCGGGACCATGCGCCCCACGGCCGCAAACTTCGTTCCATTCCCGTGGGACGACCTCCGCGCCCCCACCGGGGCGCCCCGCCACGGTCGGGGCGTCACGCAACGGAGCGTGCGCTCGGCTCCCGGGCGCCTGCCCCCGGTGGGCCGGCGTCCTGCCCTACCAGCCCAGGGTTCCCGGGCCGCCCTTGAAGGGACCGGCCACGTCGCTCGTGATCCAGCCGCCGTAGAAGTCCCCTTCCTGGCTGCGCACCCGCTCCCCGTCGACGATCGCCTCGTCCACCCGGCTCGGGTAGAAGCACAGGGTGTCCTTCAACGACGCGAAGGCGGGGGTCGGTTCGGGATAGGTCCAGGCGACGTGGCGGCTCACCCGATCGCCGACGCGCAGGGTGAAGTAGCGGGCCGCCCCCTTGAACTCGCAGAGGGTCTGGCGCGCCTCCGGTTCCAGGAGGTCCATCCGGCAGTCCGCCATCGGCAGGTACCAGGTGGGCGGATGGCTCGTCTCGAGCACCCGCTGGGCGCGGCGGGTATCGGCGATGCGCTCGCCGGCGAACCAGACTTCGACGTGCCGCGTGCTGGCTTCGACCCGCGGCGGACGGGGGTAGTCCCAGACCGATTCCATGGCCCGGATTTGGGAGCGAAGGGGCGCCGCGTCCACGCCCGCCGTGCGGTCCTCGTCGTCCCTCGGGTGGCTCCACCGCCGCCGGCGGGCTCCGCGGCCGGGTTGGCGCGGCCCCGCGGCGTCGGCGCACAATCGGCCTCGCGATGCGGGTGACGATCCTGGGCTCGGGCAGCCGAGGCAACGCGACCCTGGTGGAAGCGGAAGGGCGGCGGGTGCTGGTGGACGCCGGGGTACCCGTCGGCGCGCTTCGGGAGCGCCTGACCGCCGTCTTCGGCCATCTGCCTACGATCGACGGGGTCGTCGTCACCCATGCCCACGGCGACCACGCGGCCCACGCGGCGGCGACCTCGCGCCTCCTCGAGGCGCCGGTCTACGTCACCGAGGCCACCCGCCGCTCCCTGCGGCTGCATCGCGCCTGGTCGGTCCGGGTGTTCGGCGCGGACGCCCCCTTCGACGTGCGCGGTCTGGGGGTGCGGCCGCTCCCCGTGCCCCACGATGCCCCCCAGGTCGCCCTGGTGCTCGAAGGGGGCGGGGAGCGGGTCGGCATCGCCACCGACCTCGGGGACACCCCGCGGCCCCTCGCCCGTCACTTCGCCGGCTGCGGGGCGGTGCTCATCGAGGCGAACCACGACCCCCGTCTGCTCCAGATCGGGCCGTACCCCCCGACGATCAAGCAGCGGGTCGGTGGTCCGACGGGCCACCTCGCGAACGAGCAGACCGCCCGCTTCCTGCGCGAGCTCGGCCCCGAGCTCGCCACGGTGGTGCTGCTGCACGTCTCCGAGGCGAACAATCGCCCCGACCTCGCCCTGCGCCCCACGACGGAGGCCCTGTCCGGACGCCGAGTCGCCCTCCATCTCGCCGACGCGGACCAGCCCCTCCAGGTGCTGGCCCGACGGCGGGGCCAGCTCCCCCTGCCGCTCTGACCCGCGATCCGGAGCCGACGCGGGGAGGGCACGATCCGGTCCCGGCGACCGCCGGCTCC
>DAPKRP010000124.1:0-1697 GCA_031800515.1 Polyangiaceae bacterium LLY-WYZ-14_1
TCCGGATAGCGCTTCACCATCAGGTAGATGACGAAGGCGACGAACAGGCCCAGCACCCCGAAGGCAGGGGGCAGCAGGGTCAGATCGAGCTCTTCCATGGGAACCTCTCTTCGATGGTCGACGTACGGCGTGCCGAACGGGGCCCTGCGCCCGGTCGGGCACGGTCCGGTGGCTCTGGAATCGGGATCGGTCGTGTGCACGACCCGGTCGCGACCACCCCACGGGCGACCGGGAGAAAAAGCGCGAGGATCATACCGGAGGCCGTGGGGGCGGGGAACCGGCGGCCGCCGCGTAGCGGGGGCTCCGCCGTGGCTCTGCCGGGGAAGGCGACGGTATGATCCACGACCCTCCGGTCATCACCGCCGACCCTCGGGTCCTCGTCACGGGAAGCCGTTCATGAGCCTGTCCACCGTCTCACCGGGCGTGCACGCCCCGGAAGAGGTCAACGTGATCATCGAGATCCCCGCCAACTCGGCCCCGGTCAAGTACGAGGTCGACAAGGTGACGGGAGCCATCTTCGTCGACCGCTTCATGGCGACGCCGATGTTCTACCCCTGCAACTACGGCTACGTGAACGAGACCCTCGCGGAGGACGGCGATCCCGTCGACGTGCTCGTGCTGACGCCCTACCCGGTGCTGTCCGGGGCGGTGCTCCCGGCCCGACCCGTGGCCGTGCTGCGCATGGAGGACGAGGCGGGGGACGACGCCAAGCTCCTGGCCGTGCCGCCGGACCGGCTGTGCACGGAGTTCGTGGGCATCCGCGGGGCGAAGGACGTGCCCGAGCACCTGCTCAAGCGCATCGAGCACTTCTTCGAGCACTACAAGGACCTCGAGCCCGGGAAGTGGGTGAAGCTCCGGGGCTGGGGGGACGCCGAGGAGGCCCGGCAGGTGATCGTGGACTCGATCCAGCGCCACAAGGACGCGCAGTGACCGGTGCCCGGGGCCGCGCTCCGACCCCGGGGAGGGTTCAGCCCTGGGCGAGCAGATCCCGCAGATCGCCCACCGCGGCGTTCACGCGGGCGATGTAGGACGCCATCACGAGCGAGTGGTTGGCCAGCAGCCCGAAGCCGGTCCCGTTGAGGATCACCGGGCTCCAGACCGTGTCCTGCGTCGATTCGAGCTTGCGGATGATCTGGCGCAGGCTCACCAGCGCGTTCTTGCCCTCGAGCACGTCGCGGAAGTCCACCTCCGCCGCCCGCAGGAGGTGGAGCAGCGCCCAGGTCTGCCCCCGGGCCTCGAAGAACACGTCGTCGATCTCCGTCCAGGGCGTCTGCGCGTCCACCTGCGCCGGCGTCGGGGTCGACTGGCGGGCGCTGGGATCGCCGGCGAGGCCCTGGTCGAGCTGCTGCTCGCCGGCGGCGAGCGACAGGCGCTGGGAGAGGGAGCCGAGCCGCGTGTCCACGGTCGCGAGCCAGGCCCGCAGGTTGTCCGCCCGGGCGTAGAACTGCGCCTCCGGCGCCTGGGGGTCCGAGAGCCGTTCGAGGTAGTCGCGGAGCAGGCGGATGCCGCTGCGGTACTCGTCCTCCGTGCGCGGGAACATCCAGGACGAGTTGTCGAAGAAGAACTTGCCCTCGGCTTCGGAGAGGGCCCGGTCCTCGGCGGACTGGGACTGGGAACGCGAGAGGTCGTTGCGCATGACCCGGGCCATGTCCCGGATCTGCACGAGCACGCCGAACTCCCAGTTGGGCATGTTGTCG
>DAPKRP010000125.1:0-1926 GCA_031800515.1 Polyangiaceae bacterium LLY-WYZ-14_1
AGGCGAGGATCAGCGCCCCCACGCCGAGGATCCCGACCCACCCGGCGGCCCCCGGCCAGGCCCGAGCCACGGCCACGGCGGCGAGGGCGGCCAGGACCGCGGTCCCGATCAGGGTCGGGACGCCCCGGCGGCCCCCTGGGGGGTGCGCAGAACCCCGCTCGCGTCGGTGATCCGAACCGGAGGACACGGAATCGGCTCCTTGGGAATGAGGCTTCGACCCACCGTTTCAAGATACCCGTCTGCCCCGAAACGGGCCATCGAAGATCCGGCCACCCGTCCGGCAATCGGGCCATGCGCCCCGGGTGAGCGATTCTCCCGCCGGCGGGACAAGGCGGGGCGGGAGCGCCCCCCGGATACGCGAACGGGGCGCCGGCCCGAAGGCCGACGCCCCGCGTCCTGCCGTGCACCCCGGAACCCTGCGGGCCGGAGCGCCGCGGATCAGCCTGCGTCCACGTTCTCCAGGTTCAGATCGTCGTCTCCGTTCCCGTTGATCACGGTGCGGATGAGGTCGATGACGCCGTCGGCGTCGCCGGGCGCCGCGACCTGCTCGGCCTGAAGGCCGTCGTCGGCATTTCCGTTGATCCGGGACGAGGCGATGGAGCCGGTGATGGTCCCGCCCCCGAACTCCTCCAGGTTGATCCCGTCCCCGTCCACGGCGCCATTCGCGGTGACCCGGACGAAGTTGACCTCGATGCCGCCGGTGTCCTCGGCATCGGTGAGGTCGGCGTCCTCGAGGTCGGCGTCCTCCGAGAGCTTGATGTTGTCGTCGGCGTTCCCGTTGGCCCGCACCAGGAGGAGCTCCACGGCGATGTCCCCCTCGCCCTCCTCGTCGAGGTCGAGCCCCTCGTCGATGTTCTCGTTGATGTTCACGCCGAGGAGGCTGATGTCGATTCCGCCGTCGCCGGCCTCGTCGATGTCGAAGCCGTCCTCGAGGTCTTCGGGGAACTGGGGCTGGGAGCCGTTCTCGTTGAAGGTGGCGTTGATCACCGTGCCGGCGACATCACCCGGGCCCTTCTCGTCGAACTCGATCCCGTCGCCGGCGTTTCCGTTCATGCGCACGTTGGAGAAGCGCATGGTGATTCCCCCGTCGCCTCCCTCGTTGATCCGGATTCCGTCGAAGTCGGCCCAGCCACACCCGTCATCCTCGCTGGCGCCGGGGCATCCGCCGTCGGCGTCGGTGGCGAAGCCGGTGCCCGTGACGGTGACCTTCTCCAGCGCCAGGTAGATGGAGGCGTCGGAGTTGATGTCACCGGCGGCGTTGGCCTGGTCCTCGATCCAGAGGGCCGAGAGGCCCTGGTCCTCGAAGTCCACGCCGTAGAAATCGACCATGGCCTGGCCCGAGGCGTCGCCCGGCAGCTCCATGTAGATGCCGTGTCCGGTGGAGCCCTTGAAGCCCAGGTTCCGGATGTAGAGGTCGGCCCCGCCCATGACCTGGAGCGCGTCGCCCACGGTGGGCTCACCCACCCGGTTCCCGGAGTTGGAGGGCTCGGAGATGGGCGTCGTGGGCCCGACCAGGTAGGCGTTGCCGAGGCCCCGGATCTGGAGGTCGTCGGAGCCCATGTAGACCAGGGGCTCGTCGAGCGCCACCATCCCGCGGATGTAGATGATGCTGGGGCCCTCGGTCATGGCCGCCAGGTCGAGGGCGTCCTGGAGGTCGGCGGCGGTGGTCACCGTGGAGGGCCCGAAGGTCGCGCCGTCGGCGCGGGTCTGTTCGGGCGCAGGGGCCACTGGCGAGTCGCTGCAGGCGGAGACCGCCACGGCGGCGGCCAGGAGGGTCACGGAGAGACGCTTCATCGCTGTTCGAGCTCCGGTTCGGGGGGTCGATGTCCGTCGAGATCCCCATGGTACGGGAGGCGGGCGAGCCGGATGGGCCTGCGGTGTCACGATTCGCAGGCGAATCGGCACCAGATCGGTGACGGCGACCTC
>DAPKRP010000126.1:0-2280 GCA_031800515.1 Polyangiaceae bacterium LLY-WYZ-14_1
CCCTGGATGGGAGCCCGGCGGGGGCGCCCCGAACCCTGGACCCCGAGACGCCCCTACCGGCCCCCCTCGTCCCCGGGAGCATCACCGAAGACGCGCGACTCCGGGTGCTCGCCCGGGGGGATCGCCTGGTGGTGCTGCACCCGGGGGACCGGGACCGGAAGCCGACCCTCCTGGAACCCGGCCCGCCCCTCGAAGGCGGCTCCGACGGCCCCGTCACGGACCCGGCGATCTCGCCTTCCGGGGACCGGCTGGCCTGGGTGCGGGGCGGGCGGATCGTGCTCTGGGCGTCCGAGCCCCCCCCGACCTCGCCGTCTCCGGCGGCCGGTGAAGCGACCAGCACCGCCGATGCGCCCGGAGCAGCCGGCGCCGCCGACCCGGGCCCCTCGGAGGCCGGCTCGGATCCGACCCCACCGGAACGTTGAACCGAGGGGGCCGGGCTGCTATGCGGCCGCCATGTCGACGGCAGCGGGAGGCCCCGGGCGCCTGGCCCGGCTGGCCCTGCTGGCCCTCGGGGCCACGGCCTGCGGCGCCGGCCAGACCCCCTCCACGGGACGCCCCTGCTACGTGGACGTCGAGTGTCGGGCGGACCGCATCTGCCACGAGGGGCGCTGTCGTTTCGTCGACGAGGTCCGCGCCGAGCTCGCCAGGGCGCCGGACCCGTCCGCCGAGCCTTCCCCGGAAGGAGCCGCGGAAGACGGGGACGCCGGCGGGTCTCCGGCCGGCTCGGCGTCGGGAGCCTCGTCTCCGGAGGAACCGGCGCCCGGGGGCACCTTCATGGGGAGCGTCCGCCGCCACGGCCGGCTGGCCAGCCCGGGGCCAGCCACCCGTCCGAGCCGCGCCTGGGTCTACCGGGCGGGGGACCGGATCTTCGCCTCGCCGGTGCTCGATCGGGACGGGAGCACGGTGTTCATCGGGAGCCTGGACCAGACCTTCGTCGCGGTCTCCGCCCGGGACGGCAGCCTCCGCTGGCGTTACCTGGCGGAGGACAAGATCTACGCGACCGCCGCCCTGGGCGCCGACGGCACGGTCTACCTCGGCTCCGACGACCGGCACGTCGTAGCGCTGACCCCGGACGGTCGGGTCCGCTGGCGCCAGCCCGTCGGCGACGAGGTCGACGCGTCCCTCGCCGTCGATGGAAGCGGCACGGTCTACGTCGCCGCGGACGGGCTCCACGCCTTCACCGGGGACGGCGTGCCCCGGTGGCATCTCGCCACCGCCGGCCACGTCAGAAGCGCCCCGGCGATCCACCCGGCGGGCTTCGTCGTGGTGGGGACATCCGCCGGGCGGCTCCTGGCGGTCGGCCTGAACGGCGTCGAGCGCTGGAACATCGCCGCCGGGTCGAGCGTCGACGGGGGCGCCAGCATCGCCGACGACGGCACCATCTTCATCGGCAACGACCTCGGGCAGGTGCTCGCCATCGCCCCCGACGGGACGATCCTCTGGCGATTCGAGACGGGCGGGGACGTTCGGGCGACCCCGGCCCTCGCCCGGGATGGCACCGTCGTCGTCGGCTCCTACGACCGCCACGTGTACGGCATCGCTCGGGATGGCACCCTCCGCTGGAAGACCCCGACCAGCGGACGGATCCGGGCGTCGGCACGGATCGACCCGGAAGGCCGGATCTACGTCGGGTCCCAGGATGATTTTCTCTACGCCCTCGGGCTTTCCGACGGCCGGATCCTCTGGCGGATCAATCTCGGCCGGGACGTCGATTCGACGGCGACGACGGGACCCGATGGCACCCTCTACGTCGGCGCCGACGACGGCGCCCTTCACGCTTTTCGATGAACGCATCCACCATTTCCCGCGGCCCCGTCTACGACGCCCTCCGGGCGCACGGACCCCGCGCGCTCCATCTCGCTGAGATCTGCAGCCGCCTCGACGTCGACAAGGCGCGACGGGACGACGTCCTAGACGTCCTCGACGAGCTCATCGGACTCGGTCTGGTGCGCGAGATGCCGGGGCTCCGATTCCGGGCGATCAAGGGCAAGGACCCCCAGACCAAACGCCGTCCGGACGCCAAGGTGGTCACCGGCCGGCTGACCGTCGTCCCCCGGGGCTTCGGCTTCGTCGCCGCCGAGCTGGGGGGGCCCGACGTCTTCGTCCGGGCGGAGCACCTCGCCGGCGCGCTCCACGGGGACCGGGTGCGGGTCTCGGCGCGACCCAGCGCCAAGGGACTCGACGGCGAGGTGCTGGAGATCCTCGACCGGGGTCGGAGCCGGCTCGGCGGCGTGCTCCGGCGTGCCCAGCGGACCTTCTTCGTCGAGCCCGACGACCCGC
>DAPKRP010000127.1:0-3313 GCA_031800515.1 Polyangiaceae bacterium LLY-WYZ-14_1
GGTCGGCCATTCGATGGGCGGCACCGCGACGAGCCTCTTCGCCGCCGCCCAGGGGGAAGACACCCTGGCCAGCCTGACCCTGGTCGAGGGGCTCGGACCGCCACCCCACCCCCCGGAGGACGCCCCCGGTCGCTTCGACCGGTTCCTCCGGGCGACGGCGAAGGTCCTGGCCGGGGGCCGCCGCCACCCGACCCCGGTGGCGGATCTCGACGACGCGGTTCGGCGCATGCGGGTGCGGAATCCGGGCCTGCCGCCAGGAGAGCTCGGCCGGTTCCTCGCCGGGAAAGCGACCCGGCGGGATCCGGCGGGGGGGCCCGGGTGGACCTGGCGGTTCGACCCCCTCCATCGGACGCCGAATCCAAACCCCATCCCGGTGCCGGCCTACCTGGGCTGCCTGGAGACCCTCGCCGCCGGGGACCTTCCCCTCCTGCTCGTCGAGGGGGAGCACGGCCTGCGCTGGCCCGACCACGGGGAACGGCTCGCCCGCTTGGGTGACCGGGCCGCCCGGAAGACCCTGCCCGGCGTCGGCCACATGGCCCACTGGGAGGCGCCGGAGGCGCTGGCGGACCTCATCGACCAGCACGTCCGGCGCGCCGACCTCGCGTGACGACGGAGCGTCGAGCCCATTTCCCTATTTACAGCACGAGCGAAGCATTCCTAAGTTCCGGCCGCTCCGGGGGAAGGACGTGGCCTTCCCGGGAGTAGGATGGGCCAGGCACCGCGGCGCGGGACGGACGGCGCTCTCGCGGGCCGGGATGCCAGAGCGCGGTGGTGCGGCCGCCGTACCGGAGGACAGGACGATGCTTCGCGTCAGGGGAACGATGGTGGTGTGGGAACACGGCGGGCTCCGGCTCGCCCTGGGCGTCGTCGCCGCCCTGGTGGCCGCGGCTGGCGGCCTTCCGGCGGGGACCGCCCAGGCCCAGCAGGAGGTGGACGAGGACTTCGAGCTCGAGGAGCCGGGGGACGAGGCCGAGGCCGCCGAGCCCGGAGAACAGACCGTCGACGACGACTTCGACCTCGAGGAAGAGGCGGAAGATCGGGACGTGGTCGACGCCTCCGCCGCCGAACGGGGGGAGGACGACGTCGACCTGATGACCGACGACCTCGACGCGGACCGCCTCGGCGACGAGCAGGCCCTGGTCGAAGAGCAGGTCGGGGTCGAAGAGCGCCGGAGCAGCATCGACCCCTACGAGGAAAAGGGGGAGAGCTACTTCTTCCTGGGGGGCTTCTACCGCCACACCTTCCAGCCGGATTGGATGCTGAACTGGTTCTTCCAGGAGTCGACGGCGACGGACAACGGGGGCGGCGGCCTCGAGTTCACCTGGCGGAAGAACAGCTTCAGCGTGATCACCCAGGTCTGGTACCAGCGGGCAGCGACGGACGGTCCCTACCGGGCCAACGGCGACCCGATCGACGAGATCGAGTTCATCGACGCCGACCTCCACGCGGTCTTCGCCTCGGCGACCTTCCTCTGGGCGACCGACTTCAACGACATCGTCGCCCTGGAGTACGGCGTCGGCGTCGGCATCGGGGGCGTCTTCGGGGATCTCCGGCGCACCGAAGGCTATCCCGTCAACGGGCTCGGGGACGAAGACCCGAGTCGGCCCGGTCAGTTCGCCTTCAACGGCAACTTCGGGGGACCCTACGCGCCCTGCGACGGCGTGGATTCCCCGCTGATCTCCGACGACAACCAGCAGTTCTGCGACGACACCAGCGTCGAAGACAACGACCGGGGCGGCCACTTCGGGGTCCTCTCGGACGACGTGCCCCCGGTCTGGCCCTGGGTGTCGCTGCCGCACCTCGGGCTGCGCATCAAGCCGATCCACCAGCTGGTGATCCGCATCGAGGGCGGTTTCTCCACCCTTGGACCCTTCCTGGGCGGCTCCGTCGCCTACGGCTTCTAAGAGGCCCGCTTCCCCTGCCGGGAGGGGACTCCGGGGGAGTCCTTGACCGGCTTCGGGGCCCGTGAAAGCGTCCTCGAGATGCGGCGGGTCCCCTGGTCGGCGCCGATGGCGCTCGCCCTCCTCGGGCTGTGGCTCTGGTTCTCCGGGACGGGGGTGGCGGCGCCGACGCCCCCGTCCGCCGGAGAGGATCCCGGCCGCGGGGCCTCCCCCGGGGACGAGGCGTCGGCGGCGGCGCCCGGCCCATCCCCCACGGACGCCGCCGCCCCGGCCGGGGACGTCGTCGTAGCCCGCGTCGGCGACGAGCGGATCACCGTCGCCGACGTCCAGGGAGAGATGGCGGCCATGTCGCCGCCGACCCGGTCTCGGTTCCAGGACCCGGACCAACGGGCCGACCTGGCGGTCGGCCTCGCCCGCTTCGCCCTGCTCGCCCGGGGGGCGGAAGGGCGGGGGTTCGGGGACGACCCGGAGGTGGTCCGGGCCTTCGAAGAGGCGATGGTCCAGCAGCTCCTGCGGCGGGACTTCGACGACCGCTTTCCCCCGGACGCCATCCCCGTCGATGAGGCGCGGCGCTATTTCGAGGCCCATCGGGACGAGTTCGGCCGTCCGGAGCTGCGCCGCGCCTCCCA
Organism: Polyangiaceae bacterium LLY-WYZ-14_1; assembly: GCA_031800515.1. Taxonomy (GTDB): domain Bacteria; phylum Myxococcota_A; class Polyangia; order Polyangiales; family DAPKRP01; genus DAPKRP01. The sequence goes on from DAPKRP010000127.1 coordinate 2,531, forward strand.
CATCGTGGTCGCGACCCGGGAGGAAGCGACGGAGCTCCTCGAGCAGGCGAAGGAGCTCGATCCCCGCGGCTTCCGGGCCCTGGCCCAGGGCGTGAGCCTGGACGACGCCAGCAAGCTCCGGGGCGGCGACCTGCGCTTCTTCACCCGGGACGGGACCTTCCCCGGTCGCCCGGGGCAGGCGGTGCCCCCGCCGGTCGCAGAGGCCGCCTTCGCGATCGATGCCGTCGACGACCTCCATCCGGAACCGGTTCCCGTCGGCGACCGTTTCAGCGTGGTCCTGCTGACGGGGCTGCGGCTCGCCGAGACCCGCACCTTCGACCAGGTCGGTGGGACCATCCGGGTTCGCCTGGCCCGGAAGCGGCGGAACGACGCCATCGACGCGCTCCGCCGGTCCCTTCGGCAACAGACCCCGCCGACGATCGACCGAGACGTGCTGGAATCCTTCGAGCTCGACCTGCCCGAGCCGCCCGCACCGGGTCGCCCGCCGGTCTCGGCGCCCCTCTCGCCGATGGCCCCTCGTCGCTCCGCTTCCGACGAGGACGTGGACCGGGCTCGGCCCAGGGCCTCTGGGGAAGAAGCGGCCGCCGCCGCCGCCGGCGACGACGACGGGTCGGACCGGCGCCCCCGTCCCGACTGAGCCCGCGCCGGAAGGGAGACGGCCGCTTGAGCCACGAGGACGGCAACGGGGAGCCCTCCCCCCAGGCACCGGCTCCCCCGGGTAGCGCCGGGGACGCCGTCGACCCTTCCCGGGACCAGGGCCCGGGTCCATCCCGTGCCCCCTCC
>DAPKRP010000128.1:0-5341 GCA_031800515.1 Polyangiaceae bacterium LLY-WYZ-14_1
GCAGGGGCAGGAGGGACGCCGCCACGGGCCCCCGGGGAGAGGTGCCCGGGGGGGCGATGCGACAGGTGTCACCACCGCGACCGAGATCGTCCCCACCGGTCAACACGTCGAGGGGCAGACAGACCCCGGCGTCGCCGCCGGGCTCCCGCTCGCAGCCGAAGCCCGTCGGGCACGGAGAGAAAGCGTCGCAGCTGCGCACGCAGCGGCCCCCGGCGAGGTCGCAGCGGTCGCTCAGGCAGTCGGCATCCGCGGCGCAGGCCTGGCCGAGCAGGCCGACCGTCGGCGCGCAGACGGAGACGCCCATCTCTTCCGAGGGGGTGCAGCGGAAGCCCTCGCCGCACTCGACGTCGTCGGCGCAGACGAAAGTGCACCACCGTTCGATGTCCCGGCGGGCGCAGAGCCCGGCGTCGCCGCAGTCGTCGTTGACGAAACAGGACGCGCCGACGTTGCCCGGCTCTCCGGGGAAGCAGTTACCGGAACGACAGTGGAAGCCCGGGGGGCATTCGTTCCCGGCATCGCAGGCCCGGGAACAGACCGCGGCGGCCTCCCTTCCGGTGGTCACCGCCGAGGCCAGGCCGACCTCCGGATCCACGGGCAGGCAGGACCCGCTCCGGCAGCCGTCGTCGGCCAGGCAGGCTTCCCCGAGGCCACGCTCACCGGCAGGGGCCGTCGACGCGGCGACGCAGGCGCCGCAGCCGCCCGCGGTCTCGGCGCAGATCTCTCCGGCCAGACACAGTCCGGCGTCCGGCTGGCAGACGTCGAGGCAGCGCTGCGCCCCGTCCCCCGGGTCGACGCAGTTGAGGGAACCGCAGTCCGTGTCCACCTCGCAGGGGGCGCCGTAGGCCAGGGTCCCCGGGGAGCCCGGCAGGCAGCGGCCCTGGCAGATCCCGTCATCGTCGGCGCCGACGGGGCCACAGTAGAGTCCATCGGGACAGCCCAGCAGGGGGACCGTCGGATCGCAGGCCCGGGTGCAGATGCGGGTGCCCCCGAGGTCCGTGCAGCCCTCGCCGCCGATGCAGTCGGCGCTGGTCTCGCAGCTGGCGCCGAGGGGCTGGCAGCCCTCGTCGATCTCGCCGTTGCAATCGTTGTCGAAGCCGTCGCAGATCTCGGCTCCGTCATCGAGGCAGCCCCCGGCGTCCCGCACCGTGTCCGTGATCAGCTGGGACAAGGGGGGCAGGTCGATCCGGTTGTAGCCGTCTTCGCCGAAGGCGCGGCAGAGGCCGGGGCCGAAGGAGAGCACCCCGACGATCTCCCCGGCCAACAGGAGGGGCCCGCCCGAGTCGCCGCTGCAGGCCACCCGCTGGGTCGCGATGACCCCGTCCTCCCGGACGTCGTTGATCACCGTGTCGTCCCGGAACTTCACCCCGGAGCCCCCCCGCTGGGTCTGCCCGAAGCCGATGGCGGTGACCGGCTCGCCGACGAAGCCCTCGGCGGGCTCCGTGTTGACGGGAAGGGGCACCACGTCCGTGACCGGCTCGGCCAGGACCAGGAGCCCGAGATCGGTGCCGATGAGAGTTTCGTTGACCGTGCCGAAGGGGCTCTCGAAGATCCCCGGCGTCGCGACGACCTCCACGACGTTCACCGTCGCATCCCGGTCGTTGGCGGAGCGGCCGAAGACGACGGTGAAGAAGGTCGCCGGGTACGGGGCGTCGCTGCCCGAGCGCTGGATGCAGTGCTTGGCGGTCAGGATGACCCGCTCGGAGATCAGGGATCCGCTGCAGTTGCCCCCAGCCCGATTGCGAACGAGCACGACGGCGGGCTCGTCCGGCTCCCGAACCCCGTCGACGATGCGCGCCTCCCGGCGGGCGGCGGGGCCGTCTCCGGGCACCTCGGCGCTGCAGCCGAGGCCGCCGCCGGCAGCGGCCAGGACGGAGAGCCCGAGCAGAAAGAGGAGGTGGTGCGCCGCGGAGGCAGGTTTGGGAGGAAGGAAAGCGGGCATCTGGGATCCAAGGAAGGGTCGAAAGGGGCGCCCGGCAACGAAGACGCCTGGATCGGCGGGAGCGTTACGCGTTCGAGGCGGGGGAGCCACCGTGGGAGGTGCGCGTCGGTGGCGGGGGGGTCCCGTCGTCCCCCCGGTGGGGCGCGCTCACGTCCCCGTCGCGGCGGCCACCGGTTCGAGGGCGGCGGCGGCGCGTCGCCAGCGGGCGTGGGAATCGGCGTCTCCCGCCTCGGCGGCGCAGCGGGCCGCCTCCCGGTATCGGGTCGCCGCCTCGGCGAGCTGGCCGTCCATCTCCGCCAGCCGGCCGAGGGAGCCCGTCGCCTCCGCGACGACGGCAGGGGCCCCCGCCTCCTCGGCGGCGGCACCGGCGTCCTCGAGGGGCGCCCGGGCGACCTGGGGGGAGCCCTCGACGAGGAGCAGCTCCCCGTAGGCGATCAGGGTGCGCGCGCGGAGGAGGGGCGCCGCCTCGGCCCCGTCGAGGAGCTCGGCGGCCTTCCGCAGGGAGGAAAGGGCCGCCTCCCCATCCCCTTCGAGGCGTCGGAGCCGGGCGAGGGCGACGTGGACCTCGGCGGCGCCGGCGACGTCGTTCGCGCCCTCGGCGAGCTCCAGGGCCTGACCCAGGAGCCGAAGCGCCTCCCGGGGCCGTTGCCGCTGCCCGGCGACCCGGCCGAGGGCGAGCCACATGGCGGAGGAGGCGGAGGGATCCGGATCCCCGAGGTCGAGGGCCTCCCGAAGCACGCCATCCGCGCCGACCACGTCCCCCCCGCGTTCCAGGGCGTCCCCGAGCTTCCGGCTGAAGGTCAGAAGCGCCTCGTCGAGCCCCGTATCGCCGCTCACCAGGGTCTCCCGGCGGGCGAGCTCCACCGCCCGGCGGAAGGCCAGCACCGCCGAGGCCGGGTCCCCCCGGCGGAGGGCCAGGTCCCCCATCCGTTCGAGGATCATCAGGGCGCCGAAGGTCTCCCCGGTTCGGTAGGCGTGCTCCGCCCTGACCTCGAGGGGTGCCTCCCGGCGGGTGGCGACCTGAAGCGCTTTCTCGTGGAGGGCGCGGCGGGCCGAGGCCGGGATCGACGATTCGACGAGGTCTCGGATGAAGGGGTGCCAGCAGCGGACCTCGTCCCCGTCCACCTCGAGCAGCTCCTGGGCTTCGAGCGCCTGGAGCGGGGCGAGGTTCCGGTCCGGGACGAGCTCCCGGAGCCAATCCGTCGGGCAGCTGTCCCCGAGGACGCTGGCCGCCTGCAGGACCCGGCGGGCCGCAAGGTCGAGGCGTTCGATCCGCTGCGCCAGGGCGTCCGCGAGGCGCGGGGGCAGGCTTTCGTCCCCCCCGGCGGAGGGCTCGACCCCTGACCCGAGGACCTAGAGCTGTTCCAGGTAGAGGGGCAGGAGGCGCTGGGCGACGGGAAAGGTGCCCGTCCCCCCGGAGCCGGCGGCGGCGCCCACGGAGAGGAAGGACGCGGCCGCCTCCCCATCGAGCCCCTCCAGGCCGAGGATGCGGGCGGGCAGGCCGGGCAGCCCCTGGGCTCCGGTGGTCACCACCAGCACCGACTCGTCCGAGAGCTGCCGGGCCAGCTGGCGGAGGACCCGCTGGCTGAGCCCGTCGATGCGCCCGACCTCGTCGACGACGAGCACGACCCGTCCCCCTTCGCTCCGCTTCATCGCGACGCGGATCGCCGTCGCGAGGGCGGCGGCGACCGCTCCCGCCCGACTCCCGGGCTCCACGCCGACCAGCCCGACGGGGTGCGCCACCTCGGCGACGCCGGCCCGGGTGAGGGGCTCGCCGAAGACCCCCTCGCTGGCGGCGAGGCGGCCGAGCTCCCCGGGGTCGACCTCCAAGAGGAACCCGAGCAGCAGGGCGATGGGGTGGTAGGGCACCGGCGCCCGGCTCGGATGGGGGCCCACCCCGACCACGAGGTCCCCGGATTGCGCCGCCCGCTCGGCGAAGGCGTCCACGAGCCGGGTTTTGCCGACCCCTGCCTCCCCGCCGACGTGGACGAAGACAGGACGGCCGAAGGCCTCGTCCCGAGCCTCGGCGAGGACGGCGAGCTCCCGGTCCCGACCGACCAGGGGATGACGCCGGTCGGAGGAGGGGAAGTTCGACAGCCGGGGGGGCGTGGATTTCGGCGCCCCCGGGGGCATCGTGTAGACGGCGGTCAGCTTGCTGCCGCAGGACCCGCAGAAGCGCATGCTCGACGGGTTGGTCGCGCCGCAGGCGGGGCAGGCGACCTCCGCGGTCCGGGGGGCCTTCAGGCCGTCGACGATCTGCCGCAGCGCGACCTCGAAGGTCTCCGCGTTGGGAAAGCGGTCGTCCGGTCGCTTGGCCAGCGCCCGCATGCAGAGCTCGGCGAGCTCCTCCGGGATGTGTCGCTGGGGGGCGACCTCTCGGGGGTCCGGGACGGGATCGTTGATGTGCCGGAGCACGACCTTCGTCGGGGTCTCGTCCTCGTAGGGCAGGCGCTCCGTCAGCAGCTCGAAGAGGACCACCCCGAGGGAATAGAGGTCCCCGCGCCCGTCGACCCCATCTCCCCGACCCTGCTCCGGCGACATGTAGTCCGGCGTCCCGCAGACCAGGCCGGGGGTGGTGATGTGGGTGCCCGTCCCGCCCCCGAGCAGGGTCGCCAGCCCGAAGTCGACCACCTTGACCAGGTCCTTCCCGGACCGCAGGCGCTTGAGGAGCACGTTCTCCGGTTTGAGGTCCCGGTGGACCACCCCGAGGGCGTGGGCCTCCCCGAGGGCGGCGAGGGCGTCGGCGAGGATGTCGCCGATCCGGAGAAAGGGCAGCGGCCCTTCTTCGTGCATGACGATGGCGAGGTCCTTCCCCCGGAGGAACTCCATCACCAGGTAGAGGATGCCGTCGTCCGTGCGGCCGAAGTCGATCACCCCGACGCTGTTGGGGTGGTTCAACCGGCTCGCCGCCCGCGCCTCGTTGTAGAAGCGGGCGACGGTCTGCTCGTCCCCGAGGAGGTGGGGGTGGATCACCTTGACCGCCACGGTCCGACCGAGCACTTGCTGCTCCGCCCGGTAGACCCGGCCCATGCCCCCGACCCCGACGAGCTCCTGGAGGGTGTACGCCCCTCCGACGCTGCGTCCGATCAACGGGTCGTTCCCCCCTCCCGATGGCACGAGGGACGCTCCGCAGTTCGAGCAGAACCGGTCCTCCTCCCGCGCCTGGGTGCCGCACTGATGACAGTACACGGTGCTGCCTAGGGTAGCAGCCCCGCCGGGGCGGGGCGCTTCGCCGCAGTCGGCCCCGGCCTGGCCGCCGGCCAGCTCGCCCGATCCAGGCCCGAGGAGGTCCCGGCGTGGCATGGTCCCCGGGTGCAGGATGGTGGTGCGGACGCGGACGCCGGGTCGTCGCTGCCCCGGCGGGACGGCGCCCTCCGGGTGGCCGTCCTCGGGGCGAACGCC
>DAPKRP010000129.1:0-4157 GCA_031800515.1 Polyangiaceae bacterium LLY-WYZ-14_1
GTCCCCGGAGGTGCTCTCCCCGGAAGATACGGACGTGCGGGTCGCCGCCTTCGGCGCCGGCGCGTTCGTGGCCGTCTCCGGGAGCTACGAAGACCAGGTCTTCCTCCGAAGCGAAGACGGCGTCCACTGGGAGCGCCTCCCGGCGGACGCCTTCCACCCCGGGCACCGCATCCTCCACCTACTCTTCGCCCGGGCGGAGCCCGGGACGATCTGTCCCCGGCCGCTCGGGCCGTAGAACGCCGGGGCCGTCGAGCTCCGTCGTCGGAGGCACTGGCAGAGGGGTGCCGCCGGTGCGTATCGTCGGGGCGCCATGCGCGAGCTATTCGAGCGGCCCCTGCGGCTGCCCCGGCTGCGGCCCTACGTGCCGGCCCCGGAGGACCCCCGGATCTTCTGGTTCAACTCGGAGCGGGACGGGATCATCCGCGAGACGGTCCGCCGGGTGGTGGCCCGCCACGGCGGCGACCCCCGCCGCCTCGAGCTCGTCCTGAACGACGCCGCCTTCTACGAGACCGAGCGCCTCGCCCGGCAGGACGACGCCGAGGCCCGCCGGGACCTGCCACGCTTCAAGGCCCTCTCCCGTCGGGTGGCACGACTCTCGAAGCGGGAAAAGCAGGACGTCCTGACCGATCTCGCCACCCGGATCGCCGGGGATATCGCGGGGAACTTCGACCCCCGGGTCTACGGAATGGCGGAACGGGCGGTACCGAAGCTGCTGACCGGGGTCATGAGCCCGACGAGCCTGCCCGCCGACCTCTTCGACCCGGCGAACACCCGGATCGACCAGCTGCTCCGAACGGAGGGGGACGTCGAGCACCTGCGGACCCTCTGCCGGCGGGGAACGGTGGTCTACGTACCGACCCACTCGTCGAACCTGGATTCCATCGTGCTGGGCTACGCCCTGCTCCGGGAGCGACTGCCCCCGGTCGTCTACGGAGCCGGCAAAAACCTGTTCACCAACCCCCTGATCAGCTTCTTCATGCACAACCTGGGGGCCTATCGGGTCGACCGCCGGGTTCGGGCGACCCTCTACAAGGACGTCCTGAAGGCCTATTCCACCGTGATGATCGAACGGGGCTTCCATTCCCTGTTCTTTCCCGGCGGCGGGCGCAGTCGATCCGGTCGCATCGAGCCGAAGCTCAAGCTGGGGCTCGCCGGAACCGCGATAGAAGCCTTTTCCCGGAACCAGGTTCGGGGGGTCGCGACCCCCGTCTACTTCGTCCCCACCACGATCAACTACGTGCTGGTGCTGGAGGCGGAGAGTCTCATCCAGGAGCATCTCCGGGACATGGGCGGTCCGAGCTATGTCCTCGACCGGGATGAATCCACGGAGGTGGAGCGCTGGGTGCGCTTCTTTCGCAGCCTCGTCGAGCTGACCGCCGCCTGCGTGATCCGCTTCGGCACGCCGGTGGACGCCTTCGGCAACGAGATCTCCCCGGATGGCTCGTCCCTGGGCCCGGAAGGTCGCCCCATCGACCCGGGAAGCTACGTCCGAAGCGGCGGGCGTCCGACGGTCGACCCGGCCCGGGACGCCGCCTACACGCGGGAGCTAGGGGAGCTTCTGGTCGACCGCTACCGCCGGGAGACGGTGGTCATGGCCCCCCAGCTCGTGGCCCACCTGCTCTACCGCCGCATCGTCCGGGAGACCCCCGGGGTCGACGTCTTCGGACGCATGCGGCTCCGGGGGGAGACCCTGGCCGAGATGGACGAGCTGGAAGGGGAGCTCGGGCATGCCCGGGATGCCCTCGGACGGCTCGCCGGACAGGGTCAGGTGCACGTGAGCCGCTACCTCCGGGAAGCGCCCCCGGGCGCCATCCTCCGCCGCGCCCTGGACACCTGGGAGGGCTATCACACCCGTCCCCCGGCTCGGATCATCGGACGGTCCGTCGAGGTCGACGACCCGACCCTCCTGCTCTTCTATGGCAACCGGCTCGCCCCCTTCGCCGAGCACCTGGCGGACGGCGATTCGGCAGAGGCGGCCCGGGAGATCGTCGCCCCGGAGCTTCGGGCGTGAGCGGCGACGACGCGGCGGCGACCGACCCCGTCGGCGGGGTCGACGGGGTGGCCCCGGGCATGCTCGTCGGCGTGCTCGGGGGCGGGGGATTCGGTCGCGGCATCGCCCTCCAAGCGAGCCGCCAGGGCAACAGCGTACGCCTCTGGTCCCGACGCCCCGGGGCCATCGACCTTCCTGGGGTAGAGGCGACGGACGACCTGTCCCGGGTCGCGGAAGCCGACATGCTGTTCCTCGCCGTCCCGTCGACGGTCACCGTCCCCGTCGCGGAGCAGCTCGGCCACGTCCTCGACGGACGCCACCGGGTCGTGCACGTCAGCCGTGGCCTCGTCGGGGGCGAGCTGCAAACCGTCTCCCACGTGCTGCGGCAGCGCACCGCGGCCCGGCGCCTCGGGGCGCTGGCCGGACCCCTTTCGGCGACGTCCCTCGCCGAGGGCAACCTGGGCGGGGGCGTCGTGGGCAGCCACTTTCCGGAGGTCCCGGAGGCGGCCCGGCGGGCTCTCGGCAGCGGCAGCCTCCGGCTCTACGCGACGGACGACCTCGTCGGGGTCGAGTTCGCCTCGGCGATGGTCGGGCTCCTCGCCGTGGCGACGGGCTACGCCCTGGAGCTCGGCTTCGGACCGAACGCGATCTCGGTGCTGGTGACCCGGGGGATGGCGGAAGCCGCGCGGCTCGGCCAGGCCGTCGGCGCCCGGGAGGCTACCTTTCGGGGATTGGCGGGGATGGGGGACTTCCTGTCCGTGGTGGCCGGCGACCCCCGCCCGGAGGTGGAGCTCGGTCGCGCCCTCGCTCGGGGGATGCGCATCGACGACGCCCTCGCGACCGGCGAGGCCAACATCGAGGGGGTCCGCATCGCCCGCCAGGTCGTGTCCTTCGCCGCCCGGGTCGCGGTCCCGGTGCCCATGACCGAGGTCGTGTCCCTGGTCATCTCCGGGGAGCTGTCCGGGGACGACGCCGTCCAACGGCTGCTGGCGAGGCCCGTCGACGAGGAGTAGCCCACACCCGTGCGCATCTGGAGCTTCCCGAACCGCGTGCTCTACGGCGCCGGCGCCGCCTCCGAGCTCGGCAGCGAGCTGCGGAACATGGGCGCCAAGCAGGTCCTCGTGGTCACCGACCGCGGCGCCCTCGACGCCGGCCTCGTCGAGCACGTCGGCCTCTCCCTTCGGCGGGGGAAGGTCGCCTACGAGGTCTTCGCCGGCGTCTCTCCCCTGGCGGCGACGGGCGAGGTGGAGGACGCCCTCGCCGCCTTCCGCGACGCCGAGGCGGACGCCGTCGTGGGCCTCGGAGCGACGGGTCCCCTCGATGCGGCGAAGCTCGCCCGCTTTCTGATCCGCTGCGACCGATCGCTCCGGGAGCTGCTCGAGCTCGCCTACCCACCGGAGCAGGCCGAGACCGGAGAGGCCGGCACGACGCCGAGAGCCCGCCCGGGAGAATCCGTCCAGCCCCGGCTCGGGAAGGCCGCCCCGCCGATGGCCGCGGTCCCCGCCTGGGGCGGCGCAGGAGCCGAGGTGTGCCCCCGGGTGGAGCTTCGGATGCCGTCGAGCGCTTCCCACCCCGTCGCCCTCCTGAGCCGCCCCGAGCTTCGGCCCGAGACCGCCGTTCTCGACCCGGAGATCGCCGGCTACGCCGAGCCCCAGCAGCGCGTCGCCGCGAGCTTCGAGGCCCTTTCACGCAGCATCGAGGGCCTCTGCGTCGCCGACGAGCACCCGATGGCGGAGCTGCTCGCGGAGGGGGCCATCGGGCAGATCGCCCGGGCCTTCCAGGCGCCCGACGTGGACGAGGGCGACCCCCACGTTGCCAGCGATGCGGACCGCGCCCTCCGGGTGCTGCGGGCGGGGAGCCTGGCGGGGCTCGCGGCGGACGCGGGATCCGGCCCCTGCCGCAGCCTGGCTCGCGCCGTCGCCGCCCGCACCAAGCTGACGATGGGGGTGGCGTCCGCCCTCCTCCTCCCAGCGGTGCTCGACTTCCATCGGGGCGTCGTGGCCGAGCGTCTGGCGGAGGTCGCCCGCATCCTCGGCGCCCGAGGAGACGACGTCGACACCCTCGCCTTCGAGGCGGCGGGCGGCGTCCGGGCTCTCCGGCGAGGCAGCGGCCTGCCCGAAGGGCTGAGCGAGGCAGGCGTCGAGGCGGACGCCTTCGGGGAGCTGGC
>DAPKRP010000130.1:0-2555 GCA_031800515.1 Polyangiaceae bacterium LLY-WYZ-14_1
AACGACCTCCCCGCCCCTCTGGAAACGTCCGTGTCGCTGATCGCCTTCCGCGGGGTGCAGAAGGCCTTCGGCCCCAAGGTCGTCTACCGGGACTTGAACCTCGACGTTCGCCGGGGCGAGACGCTGACCATCATCGGGGGCTCCGGGGTCGGCAAGAGCGTCATGCTCAAGATGCTGATCGGGCTGCTCCAGGTGGACGCCGGGTCGATCCGCTTCGACGGAGACGAGATCGCCAACCTGCCGGAAAAGGACCTTCCTCGGGTTCGGCGGCGCATCGGCATGCTCTTCCAGGGAGCGGCGCTCTTCGATTCGACGAACGTCAAGGAAAACGTGGCCTACGGGCTCCGGGAACAGCTCCAGATGACCGAGGAGGAGATCGACGAGCGGGTCCGGGAGTCCCTGGCCTACGTCGGCCTCGACGGGATTCAGGAGATGTGGCCGGCGAGCCTTTCCGGCGGCATGAAGAAGCGGGTCGGGCTCGCCCGCGCGATCGCCGTCCGACCGGAGGTCATCCTCTACGACGAGCTCACGACGGGGCTCGACCCGATCAACACGGACCGGATCAACAACCTGATCCTCCACCTGAAGCAGACCCTGGACGTGACCAGCATCGCGGTCACCCACGACATGCAAAGCGCCTTCAAGATCAGCGACCGACTGGCGATGGTCCACGAGGGGCGGATCATCTTCCAGGGCACGCCGGAGGAGATCCGGGCCGAGACCGACCCCCGGGTCGAACGCTTCATCACCGGCCGGGCACCCAAGGACGAGACCCTGGAAGCGCTTCTCGCCTGAGCCCTCTCGGGATCCGCCGCAGACCATTCGACCGAGCCAGCCATGCAACGTGAACGCCGCATCGAGCTTCGGGTGGGGCTCTTCGTCCTGGGAGCCCTCGCCATCGGGACCGCCTTCGCTTTCGTCATCGGCAAGCGGTCGAACCTCTGGCAGTCGAAGGCCGGCTACCACGCCTACTTCGAAGACGTCGGAGGGCTGCGGGCCGGCAGCCCGATCCTCATCGGCGGCGTCAACGTCGGCACCGTCTCCGAGGTCGAGCTCCGGGACGACGGCACCATCCGGGTCGACCTGAACGTCGTGCGCGGCGCGACGGACCTCGTGCGGACGGACAGCGTGGCCAGCATCGGCAACAAAGGCCTCCTCGGCGACCGACTCGTCGCGATCAGCGTCGGCCGGGGAGACCCCCTCGAGCCAGGGGGCGAGGTCGCGACCGCCCAGACCCGGGAGCTCGCCGAGTACATGAGCGAAGCCGGCGGTATCCTCGACGACGTCGGCGGGGTCGCGGAGAACGTCCGCCGGGCGACGGACCCCATCGGGAACGAAGAGTTCGGCCAGGCGCTCGGGAAGACGGCGAGCAACATCCAGACGATCACGGAGGCGATCGCCCATGGCGACGGCCCCATCGCCCGGCTCCTCGACGACGAAGAGCTCGCCGCTCGGATCAGCCGGACCGTCGCCAACCTCGAGGTGACGACCCGGGAGCTCGCGGCGGCGAGCCGAAGCGCCCGCCTCATCGTCGACGAGGTCCGCACCGGCGACGGCTCGGCCCACGAGCTCCTCTACGGCGAGCAGGGCACCCGCCTGGTCACCAACCTGGCGGACGTGTCCGGGGAGCTCGCCGTCACCCTCCAGGCCATCCGCACCGGCGACGGCGCGGCCCACGAGCTGGTCTACGGCGAGGACGGGTCCCAGATGGTGGAGAACCTGGTCGCCAGCACCGCCCACCTGGAGCGTATCCTCTTCGAGGTTCGCGAGGGCCGCGGCACCCTCGGGGCCTTCATCACCGATCCCTCGGTCTACGAAGACGTCAAGCGACTGGTGGGGGACATGGAACGAAACGCGATCCTCCGGTCCCTGGTGCGCTATTCGATCCGCCGGGACGAGACGGTGGACACGGCGCTGGTCGAAGAGACCATGGACTAGTACCCGCTAGTTCCCATGCCCGGACAGGGCGCGAAGCGCCTGGTGACCGATCCGGGCCTGGAAGTCGTCCGGGAAGGGTGACGACGACCCCTGAGCAGCATCGATGAGGCGGGGAAGGCGGAAGGCCTCCCGAGGGAGCCCGGAGGCGGGATCCTCGGGTGCGACGGCGCCCTCGGAGGCGGCCGCCGCCTCCCGCCCCGGGCTCCCGTCGTCGGCGACGAGATGGTCGTCGATCCGCTCCTCCCGAAAGGCCTCGTCGTCCCGGCGCAGGGCTTCGAGGGCGTCCGGGCCCAGGCGGGGAACCTCGACGTCGGGCCGGATGCCCTGGGCCTGAATCGACCGTCCGTGCGGGGTGTAGTACCGGGCGATGGTCAGCTTCAGGGCGCTGCCGTCGGGCAGCTCGACGACGGTTTGCACGCTGCCCTTCCCGAAGCTCCGGGTACCCACCAGGAGGGCTCGTTCGTGGTCCCGGAGCGCGCCCGCCACGATCTCCGAGGCGCTGGCGGAGGCGGCATCGATGAGGACGACCATGGGCCAGTCGGGACGGGTGCCCGCCCGCCGGGCGTGGGATTCGCCGAGGAGCTCCCCGTTGCGTCCCCGGGTGGAGACGACGAGCC
>DAPKRP010000131.1:0-8055 GCA_031800515.1 Polyangiaceae bacterium LLY-WYZ-14_1
GGCAGGGACACCATGGCGGACGACACCCGGCGGGAACGGCGAGCCCCCATCGCGGCCCGGGTCCGCTACCGGAGCCCGATCTCCGACGCCTTCGTCGAGCACGAAAGCGTCGACCTCAGCGCGGGCGGCGTCTTCATCGGCACCCGGGAGCCCCTCGAGGTGGGCACCCTCCTGAAGTTCGAGATCCTGTTGGGGCCCGGCGCCGCTCCGGAGGACGCAGACGCCGGCGAGGACACCGCCGTCGCCGAGTCCCCCCGGGTCGTCGATGGGGTGGGCCGGGTGGTCTGGGTGCGGAGCCCCATGACCCTGTCGACGGCGGACCAGCCGCCGGGGATGGGGGTCAAATTCGTCAAGCTATCCCCCGAGGACCGGGAACGGCTCGAGGAGGCCATCGAACGACGGGTCGAGGAGGTCGCCCGCTACGAAGAAGGCGCCTCTCCGGAAGACCTCGTGCCGAGCGACCCCCCGGCGGTCGGCCTCGCCGACGAAGCCGCGCAGGAGGCCGCGTCGTCGTCGGAGGCGCCGGCCTTTGGCGGGGCGAGGGCGTCCTCGGCCCCGCCCCCCGACGACGGCGCGGCGTCCGCGGCCCCCCCGCCTGCGCAGGACAAGGACGGCGACGGGACCTCCGACCCCGAAGGCCCGCTCTCGCCGCCCGTCGATGCCCTCGACGGCCCGGAGGATCCGAGCCGGCTTGCGGCGTCCTCGGAGCAGCCCGCAGAGGAGACGCCGCCTGCCGGCCTGCCAGCCGAGGGGCGCGAGGGAACCGTCGAGCCCCCTCTGCCATCCGAGGCGGCGGAGGAACGGCCGCCGGCGGCGGGCCCCGCGCTCGCCCCCGCGGGGGCGGCACCGACCCCGGCCCCCCGGGAGCAGCCACCTCCGCCGGAGCCCGAACCCTTTCCGCGCCCCGAGGAGCCCGGAGCCCCGGGATGGCTCCTTTCCGCGGGCCTCATCCTCGCCGGCTCGATCGCCTTGGGGATCGCCTTCTGGCTCTCTTTTTCCGGATGAGGAGGGGCGCGGCGCGCCCGGCGCGCTTCAGTTGCGCCAGCCGCCCCGGGGATCGCGACCCCAGCCGCCGCCCTGGGAGGTCCGACCCCAGATGGTCTCGGCGTTCCGGGGACGCCGCCCGGAGCGCCCACCCCGAAAGACGGGGATGAGCAGGTAGCCGGCGACGAAGCCCCCGATGTGGGCGAAGAACGCGACCCCGCCCGTCTGCTGGCCGATCTGGCCCAGGGACACCACCCCGCTCAGCAGCTGGAAGCCGAACCAGACGAAGATGAAGACGAAGGCGGGCAGGTAGATGAACTGCAGGAAGATGAAGATCGGGACGACGGTGAGGACCTCGGCCCGGGGGTGGAGGCGCACGTAGCCGGCCAGCACCCCGGCGATCGCACCGGAGGCGCCCACCATCGGCACGCGGCTGCCGGGGTCGATCGCCACCTGGGCGACCACCGCGGCGAGCCCGCACATCAGGTAGAACAGGACGAAGCGTCCCCGCCCGAGGGAGTCTTCGACGTTGTCGCCGAAGACATACAGAAACCACATGTTGCCGATGATGTGCAGCCAGCCGCCGTGCATGAACATGCTGGTCAAGGGGGTCAGCAGGTCTTCCGGGGCGCGGCCCGCCAGCAGCCGATCCGGCACCACCCCCCAGTCCTGGACGAAGGCCTGCATCCCGGCGGGCCCCAGGCTCACCTGGAAGAGGAACACCGCCACGTTGATGGCGATGAACACCCAGACGACCACCGGGCTCGTTCGGGTGGGGTTCTCGTCGCGAATCGGGATCACGTCACTACCTTAGTATCACCGCCCGGAAGTTCGAACCGACCGGGCGCCGCTTCCCGACCGATGACGCCCCGGGGGCGACGCGCCGGGCGCTCGGCGGTCGTCGGCTCCCGGCGAGGGGAAGCCCGGGCGGGCTGGCCGCCGACGGGCCCCCGTCCCATGGTCAGGGCCCGATGCGCGCCGTCGATCTCCTCGGACCCGAAGGCCCCCTGGCCCGAGCGATTCCGGGCTACGAGCACCGTCCGAGCCAGCTCCGGATGGCCGAGGCGGTCGAGACGACGCTGGCCGACGACGGGGTCCTCCTGGTCGAGGCGGGCACCGGAACCGGCAAGACCCTCGCCTACCTGGTGCCCGCCCTCCTCGCCGGACGACGGGTGATCGTCTCCACCGGCACGAAGACGCTGCAGGACCAGATCATGAACCAGGACCTCCCGGCCCTCGAGCGTCACCTCGGCCTCGAGGTGCGGGCCGCCTGCCTCAAGGGTCTGGACAACTACCTCTGCCTGCGTCGCTTCGACGAGCTGCGGAGCTCGGCGGCGGCGGGGGAAGCCGAGGGCCTTCGTCACCTGCCGATGCTGGCGTCCTGGCGGGAAGAGACCTCCACCGGCGACCGGGCGGAGCTCGACGCGCTCGAGGAGGCGTCGCCGATCTGGGGCCTGGTCAAGAGCGGCAGCGACACCCGCATCGGAGCCCGCTGCGCCTTCTACGAGGACTGCTTCGTCACCCGGGCCCGCCGGCGGGCGGAGGAGGCGCAGCTCGTGGTGGTGAACCACCACCTGTTCTTCGCCGACCTGGCCACCCGGGGACCCCGGCACAAGGCCATCCTTCCGGACTACGACGCCGTGGTCTTCGACGAGGCCCACGCGATCGAGGACGTGGTGACCCAGTTCTTCGGGGTCTCCGTCTCCACCACCCGGATCGAGGTGCTCGCCCGGGACGCCGCGCGCATCCTGTCCCGAGCAGGGCTCGACCACGAGGCCGGGCAGCTCGTCTCCGACGCTCTACGGACCGGGGCGGCGTTCTTCGAGGCGCTCCCCCAACCCGCCGTCGTCCCCGGCGCCGGGGGCGGACGGGAGCCTCTGGCCCCCGGGGACGTCGCCGGAGAGCTCCTCGACCGCATGCTCGACCTCGACGTCGCCCTCGATGGCCTCGGCGCCTTCGCCGAGCGGAAGGCGACGGAGGGCGAGGCGGTCGCCCAGCTCGCCCGGCGTGCCCAGGCCATCCGAGACGACGTCGCGACGATCGTCGACGGCCGCCTCGGAAGCCACGTGACCTGGACCGAGTCCCGGGGACGGCGCCGGGCCATCGGGGCGAGCCCCGTGGACGTGAGCGAGCTGCTCCGGGAGCACCTGTTCTACCGGACCCCGAGCGTCGTCCTGACCAGCGCCACCCTCTCGACGGGAGGGGACTTCGTCTTCGTCAAGCGGCGCCTCGGCATCGACTTCGACGTTCGGGAGGAGCGCCTGGCCTCCCCCTTCGACTACCCCGACCAGGCGGCCCTCTACCTGCCGCCGGATCTGCCGGAGCCCCGGGATCCCGCCTGGCTCGACGCGGCAGCGGGGGAGGTGCGTGCCCTGGTCACCCTGACCGGGGGAGGCGCCTTCGTCCTCAGCACGTCCTTCCGGGCGATGCGCGCCTTCCACCAGCGCTGCCGCCGGGAGCTGGCGCGACAGGGGCGGCTCGTCCTGCTCCAGGGGGAGGCCCCGAAGGGCAAGCTGCTGGACCGCTTCCGCCGGGACGGCGACGCGGTGCTGTTCGCCACCGCGAGCTTCTGGGAGGGGGTCGACGTGCCCGGAGACGCCCTCCGCCTGGTCGTGCTGGACAAGCTCCCCTTCGAGGTTCCCAGCGACCCCATCGTCCGCGCCCGCTGCGAGCGCCTCCGAGAGGAAGGGGAAGAGCCCTTCACGAGCTACCTGGTGCCCTCCGCGGCCCTCGCCCTCAAGCAGGGGTTCGGCCGGCTCATCCGGGGAAGGCGGGACCGGGGAGTCGTCGCCCTCCTCGACTCCCGGGTTCGGCGTCGGGGCTACGGCCGGAAGCTTCTGGACAGCCTGCCTCCCGCCCGGCGGCTCGACCGGCGGGAAGAGGTCGCGGCGTTCATCGCGGAGACCGCCCCCGGGGGTCAGCAGGCGCTGCCGATGGCGCCCTGACCGGAGACCGTCCCGTCGGGAGGCCTTCGCCCCGGGCCAGGGTCCTCGCGGTCAGCCGGTCTTCGCCTTCGCCGCAAGGGCCGCGTAATCTCGGCCGGGCTCCGGTGCCGTGGCCGTCGGGAGACCGGTGTGCCCCCAACCGTCTTCCGTGCGCTGTCCGAAGGCGTCCGTCGGCCCCTCGTAGCCCGCCCGTTGGTCGACGAGCTGGGTGAAGCCGGCGTCCTGAAGCGCCCGGAGGGCCTTCAGGGAGCGGCCACCGGACCGACAGCCCAGGACGAGCTTCGCGTCCAAGGGGAAGGCCGCCTTCATCACCGGAAGAAAATCCGGGTTCGGCTCGAGGGCGCCCCCGGCGCCGGTGGCGCGACTGATCGGTACGTTGAAGGCGCCTGCCGGGTGGCCGGCGTCGAACTCCGGCTCGGAGCGCACGTCCACGTAGACGTAGCCCTCGTCGTCCATCAGCCGCTTCGCCTCTGCCGGAGGCACCCGCACCGGTTCGCTGCTGCTGCTCATGCCGGCCGCCTTACCACGGCGCCGGGGACCCTCAAGGGGCCGCGCCCCCGGCGTCCCGGTGGGACCCCTCCGCCGCCCCGGCGCGGGCCTCCGGAGGTCCATCGTCCCCCTGCACCGCGTTCCGGACGAACAGGTCTTCCAGGGTCTCCCGAAGGGGCACCACCCCGACCAGGGTCGCTCCGGCGGCCAGGGCGTCGGCGACCAGGCGAGTCGTCGCCGCCTCCCCCTCCACGTCGAAGACGTCGATCCCCCCCGGCCGGGCGTCGTGTCCCAGAACCCGGCGAGCGAGCTCCCCCCGAAGGCTCTCCGGGACCCCCCGCAGCTCCACCTGGGTTCGCAGGACCTCGGACCGCAGCAGGGTGCTCAGGGACCCCTCCGCCGTCACCCGCCCTCGGCGCAGGATGGTCACCCGGTCGCAGAGGGTCTCGACGTCGCTCAGGATGTGGCTGGTGAAGAGCACCGTCTTCCCCCGGCGTTTTTCCTCCTGAACCAGGTCCCGAACCTCTTTCCGGCCGACGGGGTCGAGGCCGCTCATGGGCTCGTCCAGGATGAGCAGGTCCGGGTCGTGGAGAAGCGCCTGGGCGATGCCCACCCGCTGCATCATGCCCTTCGAGAACTTGCCGATGCGCCGGTCCCGGGCGTGGGCCAGACCCACCCGCTCGAGGAGCGGCCGGATCCGGGCCCGCCGGGCGGCCCCGTCCATGCCCATCAGTCGGCCGCAGAGGTCGAGGAGCTCCACCGGCGTCAGGTACTGGTAGACGTACGGATTCTCCGGGAGGTAGCCGACGCGCCGGTAGGCATCGGGCCCCGTCGGCTCGCCGAAAAAACGGACCTCGCCGCCGTCCGGATGCACCAGGCCGAGCACCATCTTCAGGCTGGTCGTCTTCCCCGCTCCGTTCGGGCCGAGGAGCCCGAACACCTCCCCCCGCCGGACGGAGAAGCTGACCCCCTGGACGGCGGGGACCCGGCGCCGGAAGAACCCGGTCCGATAGACCTTCCGCAGGTCCGTCACCGTCAAGGCGTCGCCCCTCACGAGGGACTCCTCAACATCCTCTCGGGGAGCACCGCGGCGAGGGCCCGGAGCACCTCGGTCTGGTCTTCCTCGGAGAGTCCGGGGAAGAGGGGAAGGGCGAGGCCCCCGTCGACGACGGCCCCGCTCACGGGGCAGCCCCCCGGGGGGACCGTCGCGACGCCCCGCAGGGAGGGCAGCCGGTGCAGGGCGTAGGACAGCCGGCCCGCCTCGACCCCGCGTTCCCGCATGCCGGCGATCAGCCGGTCCCGCCGGGCCGCTCCCCCGGCACCCTGAAGGACGACGCCGAAGGTCTGCACGTTGGTGGCTGCCCCGTCGAGAAGCGCCTGGGCTCGAAGGCCGGGGGGCAACCCCGCCCGGTAGCGCTCCCCCGCGGCCCTCCGGGCGGCCAGGATCTCGTCCAGCCGCTCGAGCTGGTCGAGGCCGAGGGCCGCCCCGACCTCGCCGAGGCGCGCGTTCGGGCCGGCTTCGGCGAAGACGCCGGGGTCCTCCTGACCGTGATTCCGCAGGGTTCGCAGGCGCCGGGCCAGACCCTCGTCGTCGGTGAGGCAGGCGCCTCCCTCGCCGGTGGTCACCACCTTGCGCGGGTGGAAGCTCAGGCAGGCGACGGCGCTGCCCAGGTTCCCCGCCGGTCGGCCCCGGAGGGTGCTGCCGATGGCGCAGGCGGCGTCTTCGACCACCGCGACCCCGGGGAGGGCCGCGACCACCCCCGGCACGTCCGCCGGCGCCCCGAACTGGTGGACCACCACCGCGCATCTCGTCCGCGGGGTCCGCCCGGCGCGAAAGGCCTCCGGGGTCGCGTTCCAGGTGGCGGGGTCGACGTCCACCAGGACCGGGGTGGCCCCGAGGAGCGCCGCCGCGTGGGCGGGGCTCGGCCAGGTGAGGTCCGGTACCAGCACCTCGTCCCCGGGCCCGACGCCGAGGACCCGGAGGGCGAGCTCGAGGGCGGCGGTCCCGGAGGAGACGGCGACGGCGTGACGGCGGTCGGTCCGGGTGGCGAGGGCGTGCTCGAAGCGAGCCACGAAGGGGCCCTGGACCAGGCGCCCAGAGGCGAGCACCTCGTCGAGGTACCGCCGACCGGCGGGCCCTAGGTCCGGGGAGGCGAGGGGCACGCGAGGGCGGCTCACGGGGCGAGTATGGCGCCTGGCCCCCGTGGGATGCACCCCGCCGCCGCCCTACACCTCGCCTCCTACATCCGCACACCCAACGGAATTCTGAATCACTCGAAGCACTTGCAGCCTGACCCCGGGGGGCGCCTTGACAGCCCCCGGCAGATCATCGAACAACGGTGGGCCCACTCACCGCGGGTGCGTCGCTCCCGCTCGTCACTCCGGTCCCTCGAGGGGCGATCGGAGCGGTGGAGCGACTGTGGATAAGTTGGGGGAACTCCCCGACTTTGCGGGGGAATTTGTGCAGGCATCCGCTGTGTCCAATCCTTGGAGGTCCCCATCCTGGGACGGAGGCCGCCCGTCGCCGCTGCGGCGCCTCCGGGGCCCCAGGGGTACGGCCCGGAGGGGTCGATGAGCCAGCGCCCGCCGTCCTCCGGGGAGGACCGGGCTGACGCCCCCGAGGCCGGTCTGCCGTCGGGGGAGGAGCGCCTCTGGCGGGCCCTCCGGGCGCGACGGACGGAGGAGCGGGTGGCGGAGGCGGAGGCCGGCCTCGCCGCTGGGGAGCTCGAGCCGGACGTCCACTTCCTCCTCCTGCGGGAGCTCTACGCGGCCCAGCTGGATCGGGAGGCCCTGGCCGACGCCCTCGACACCGCCCGGCGGATGACCGAAGTCGGCGCCCTCCGGGACCTCGCCCATCACGACGTGGCGCGGGTGCTTCGGGGCCTCGACCGCCGGCCGGAAGCGCTTCCCGAACAGCGACTGGCCGCCCGACACGCTCCGCCGGAGCGGCGCAGCTTCCACCTCTGGACCCTGGCGGCCTGGCTCCAGTTCGCCGGGGAGGTCGACGCCGCCCTCGAAGCCATCGACCGGGCCTCCCGATGGGCGACCCGCAACCGCGCCCTCGTCCGCGCCCAGGACGCCTGGATCCGCCTCGACGCCGGTCTCCCCGTCGCCGACCTCGACGAGCGCATCGCCAGTCTCCAGCGGGCGAGGAGCCGGGAAGGCTACGGCCAGTACCTGCTCGGGATGATCGCCCGGGCCCGGGGGCAGGAAGCGGATTCCCGGGCGCTGCTCCGGGCCTTCGTCGACCGGGTGCGCCGGTCCGATTTTCGCAAGCGCCTCACCCTCCAGGACGAGCTCGCCGAGGCGGAAGCCGCCCTCTCCGGCTGAGGGGCTCCGCGCCCTGGCGCCCTTGCGAGGCGATCTCCGCGGCACCCTTGCCTGCTCCGCGGCACCCTTGCCTGCGAAGGGCCGGGGGCCATGGCACCCTGCGGCGATGACCGAGCCCCTCACCCTCGAGCGCGCCCTCGAGCACCTCGGTCGGGGAGACTGGGAGGACGCGGCCCGCGCGTCCCTCGCCCTTCTCGCCGGCGACCCGGAGCACCCGGCCGCCGGGACCATCCTCCTCGAGCTGCTCCGCCAGCGGGGTCGCTCCCGCCCTCGGGCGGGGCACCGCCTGGGGGACCGCTTCCTGCGC
>DAPKRP010000132.1:0-2490 GCA_031800515.1 Polyangiaceae bacterium LLY-WYZ-14_1
GAGGGGAGCCCGCCCTTCATCCCTATGACGCCCTGTCGGCTCCCATCGCCCAGACGGCGACCTACGGGTTCGCCACGACGGCGGACCTGGTCGCCTACATGGAGGGCAAGGTCGAACGGGAGGAGTATGGCCGGTACGGCAACCCCACCGTCCGCCTCGTCGAGACGAAGCTCGCCGCCCTGGAGGGGGCGGAGGACGCCGTCGCCTTCGGGAGCGGCATGGCCGCCGTCACCACCGCGATCCTGGCGCTGACCAAGCAGGGGGCCCACGTCGTGTTGTTCGCCGATTGCTACCGGCGCACCCGGCAGTTCGTCGCGACCTTCCTCGGCCGCTTCGGGGTCTCCCACACCCTGGTGCCTCCGGGGGACCTCGCCGCCCTCGAGGCCGCCCTCACCGACGAGACGCGCCTCGTGGTGAGCGAGGCGCCGACCAACCCGTTCCAGTCCGTCGTCGATCTGCCTCGCCTCGCCGCCCTCTGCCGGGAGCGGCGCATCAAGACGATGGTCGACACGACCTTCGCCACCCCGTTCAATCTGCGGCCCCTGGACCATGGGATCGACCTGGTCGTCCACAGCGCGACGAAGTACCTGGCCGGTCACAACGACGTCCTCGCCGGGGTGCTGGCCGGGCCCGCCGGTCTGGTCTCCCTGGTCCGGGATCTCCGCCACGTCCTCGGCCCCGTGTGCGATCCCCACGCCGCCTGGCTCGTGCTCCGGGGCATGAAGACCCTGGCCCTCCGGGTCCGCCAGCAGAACGCCTCCGCCCAGGCCCTGGCCGAGTGGCTCGAGGACGATCCGCGGGTGCGGCGGGTCTGGTACCCCGGGCTCGGCTCCCACCCCGACCACGAGGTCGCCCGCCGGGTGATGGACGGCTTCGGCGGGGTGGTGACCTTCGAGCTCACCGGGGACCTCGCCTCCACCGGGCGTTTCGTCGACGCCTGCCGCATCCCTCGGATCGCGCCCAGCCTGGGCGGGGTCGAGTCCCTCATCGAGCAGCCCGCCCTGATGAGCTACTTCGAGCTCGACCCGGAGGCCCGGGGGAAGCTCGGGATGACGGATACCTTGGTGCGCTACGCGGTGGGCATCGAGGACACGGACGACCTGCTTCGGGACGTCGAAGGGGCCCTCGACGAAGCCCTGCCGGGCAGTCCGTAGCAGAGCAGGACGACCGGGATCAGGTGTCGAGGCGCCGGAGCACCCCGCGGGCCACCTCGCCGCCGGGACCCCCGGCGTCCCGGGCACGCAGCAGGAGCCCCCGCTCGCCGAGATCCCCGAGGATCCGCCCCGCCGTGTCACGGATCGCCGGATCCTCCCCGACGAGCGCCTGATAGACGCGCTCCCGCACCGCCCGGGGAGGCACGCCGCCGGCTCCTTCCCAACCGCTCCGCATCACCGAGAGGGCTTTGGCCATCGCGAACGCGAAGCGGTCGTCCTCCTTGCCTTCCTGAAGGCGTCGGGCGGCCTGGTAGCGTCGCCAGACCTGGCCCGAGTCGAACATCGACTCCGTCAACACGTTGAACCAGTCGTTCTCTTCGTTGAGGAAGTTGTACTGGAGCAGGTCGGCGAGGTCGGCGCTTTCCACCAACAGGTCGACGAGCATCTCGACAGAGTCCTGGTCGCCGCCGAGGGCCACGGCGAAGGCCGCTTCCTTCTGGACCGCGGGGTTTTCCAGGAGCCCCCGCAGGCGGGCATCGTTGTCCGGGTTCCCCGCGTAGCCCACGGCGAGGGCGGCGGCCCGGCGCACCTCGCTCGGGACCACCGGGTCCGCGACCAGGTCGAGGAGCGCCGGCTGCAGCGACGGCAGGGGGCGCTGCCAGAGCGACTGGACGTAATACCGACGCACGTCCTCTTCGACGTCGGGCTTCTGCACCAGGGCGACCACCTCCCGCATCTCCTCCGGCGAGGCGACGAGACCCAGGCTCGTGGCGGCCAGGCTGCGCAGGCGGCCGTCGTCGAGGGGATCTTCGACGATGGTGCGGAGCTCGTCGACCACGTCCGGCTTCCCGTAGAAGCCCATCGCCTCCACCGCCGCCTTCCGATCCGAGAACAGCTCTTCGTTCTGAACCTCCGGCGTCGACATATCGACGTTCCGAGGCCGCGGGAGCATGTCGACGAGCTTCCGGTAGCCGCTCGGGCTGTCGAGGTCGGCCAGGGCCAGGGCGGCGGAGCGGACGTCGTCGCTCTCGAGCTCCTTTTCCAGTACCCGGCTGACGCTCTGGTCCCCGGTGGTGCCCAAGGCGCGCAGGGTGGCCGCCTTTCGACCCGGCCACTCTTCCAGAACCGTCAGCAGCCCGTCGACGGCGGCGGGGTCTCCAAGGCGCCTCAGGCTGACCAGGGCCTTCTGGGCCGCCGCGTCGTCCTCCCCCTGGGCCAGGGTGACCAGCACGGGCGTCGCCCGTCGGTCTCCGAGGTCCGCGAGGCCGGCGCCGGCGATGTTCCGAAGCTCCGGGTCGTCGGCGCCGAGCTGGGCCGCGAGGGCGTCGGCGGCCCG
>DAPKRP010000133.1:0-2731 GCA_031800515.1 Polyangiaceae bacterium LLY-WYZ-14_1
TCGGGTCGAGCTCGAGGATCCGCCGGAAGGCGAGCTCCCGGTCCGATTCCCGGCCCGCCTCCTGATGGATGCGGGCGATCTCCCGGAAGACGCTGATCGTCTTCGGGGTCTGGCCGAGCAGCTGGAAGGCGTGGGCCAACAGCTGCAGCACGTCGACGTCCCGGGGGTCCGTCTTGAAGCAGAGCTGCAGCTTCCCGAGGGCGCGCTTGGCATCCCCCCGCTGCAGGTAGAGCTCGGCGAGGTCCCGGGCGACGCGGATGTCGTCCTGGCGGTGGTAGAGGAGCCGCTCGGCGACTTTGATGTAGTCCTCGACCCGATTCTGTTCCCGGAGCAACCGGGCCCCCCGCTCGAACTCCTGGGCGGCCTGATCCGTGCGCCCCGCCTTGGACAGGGCCTCGGCGTACTTGATGCGGACCGGGATGTTCTCCGGGTCCAGATCCGCCATGCGCCCCAGGGTGGCCAGGGCGCCGTCGATATCGTTCTCCCGCGCGTAGAGCGCGGAGAGCTGCTCGTAGGTGGCGAGGGCGTCGCTCACCAGCTGGAGCTGCTCGTACATCTCGGCGAGCCGCTTGGTCGCGTCGACCCGATTCGCGTCGAGCTTTAGGATCTGTTTGTAGACCGCGACGCTCTTGAGAAAGAAGCCCTGCTGAGCGTACTGCTCGGCGACCCGGGCGTAGGTGTCGCAGGCCTCCCTACGGGACCCCTTTCGGGTGTACAGGTCGCCGATCTTCAGCCACGTGCGTACATCCGTCGGGTCCTGCTGGACGAGCCGGTGGTACTCCGCGATCGCGCGGTCGTACTGGCCCCGCGCCAGAAACTTCTGCGCGGTCTCGAGGATCTTGGTGCGCGCGACGCTCACCGATGCGGTCCGGTCCGACGGGGGGGTCGTCGCTCCGGGGAGGTGGCAGCCACCGGCGCGCGCCCAGCGGGCCAGGGTGGACCGATGGGGACTCCCCGCAGGACAACAGAACGTACGGCGGAGATTCCCAAAGGGTCAAGAAGTGGGCGGTGGATCACCGGTTCCCACACCCGGGTTGGCCACCCCCTGGGGGCTCGGGACCGGGGCCGGACCATCCGGCGGGGAGCCCGCCTACGAGGACGCCGCCGTCTGCTTCAGCCGCTCGAGGAACCGTGTGCTCGTCCGCCCCGCCAGGAAGTCGTCGTTCGCCATGATCCGGCGGTGCAGCGGGAGGTTGGTGCGGATGCCTTCGATCGCGGTCTCGGCGAGCGCCCGGGACATCCGCCGAATCGCCGCAGAGCGGTCCGGGCCGAAGGTGATGATCTTGGCGAGCAGGGAGTCGTAGCTCCCGGGCACCCGGAAGCCGGCGTAGACGCCCGAGTCGACCCGTACCCCCTGGCCCCCGGGGGCGACGTAGCCGGTGATGAGCCCGGGAGAAGGGGCGTAGGTGTCCGGGTCTTCCGCGTTGACCCGCACTTCCAGGGCGTGCCCCTGAGGCCGAGCCTCCCCCGGCGGCAGGGTGACCTCCTGCCCCTGGGCGACACGGATCTGCTGGGCGATGAGGTCGATGCCGCCGAAGGTCTCCTCCGTCACCGGGTGCTCGACCTGGATGCGGGTGTTCATCTCCATGAAGGCCAGGTCCCCGCGTTCGTCCATCAGGAACTCGAGGGTGCCGGCGGAGACGTAGCCGCTGTCGAGGAGCGCCCGGCGAATGGTCGCTCCCATGTCCTGCCGGAGCTCCTGGCTCACCGCGACGCTCGGCGCCTCTTCGACGATCTTCTGATGACGGCGCTGGATCGAGCATTCCCGTTCGCCGAGCACCCAGGCGCCTCCCCGGCCGTCGCAGAGCACCTGGAACTCGATGTGCCGGGGCTCTTCGACGAAGCGCTCGCAGTAGAGGTCGCCGTTCTTGAAACCAGCGACCGCCTCCGCCTGAGCCTGGGGGAAGATGCGGCGCATCTCCTCCGCGGTCCGGATCACCTTCATCCCCCGACCTCCGCCGCCACCGGAGGCCTTCAGCATCACCGGCAAGCCGACCCGGGCCGCTTCTTCGGCGGCGTGGTCGGCATCCCGGAGCACCCCGCTCCCCTCCATCAAGGGAAGCCCGAGCCGCTTGGCGAGCGCCCGGGACTCCACCTTGTCCCCCCATTGGCGCATGTCCTCGGGGCGGGGGCCGATGAAGGTCAGATTGCACTTCGCCGCCACCTCGGCGAACTCGGCGTTCTCCGACAGGAAGCCGTAACCCGGGTGGATCGCGTCGGCGTTGGTGACCTCGGCGGCGGCGATGATCGACGGGACGTGCAGGTAGCTCTTCGTCGCGTCCGCGGGGCCGATGCAGACCGCCTCGTCGGCGAAGCGCACGTGGAGGGCGGCCGCGTCGGCCTGGCTGTGGACGGCGACGGTGCCGATGCCGAGCTCCCGGCAGGTGCGGATCACCCGAAGGGCGATCTCACCCCGGTTCGCGATGAGGACCTTGCGGATCACGCCAGCGCCCCTAGCCCTTCCGGACCTTGAAGAGCTGGTCGCCGTACTCCACCGGCTTGCCGTTATCGACCAGGATCGCGACGATGGTGCCGGCGAGGTCCGATTCGATCTCGTTCATCAGCTTCATCGCTTCGACGATGCACAGGGTCTGGCCGGGCTGGATCTTGTCGCCGACGTCGACGAAGGCCGGGTCGTTCGGGCTCGGCGCCCGGTAGAAGGTTCCGACGAAGGGCGAGGTGACGAAGACCACGTTGGGGTCGTCTTCTTCGGCGGCCTCCGGGGCCGCTC
>DAPKRP010000134.1:0-2963 GCA_031800515.1 Polyangiaceae bacterium LLY-WYZ-14_1
AGCCGCGGAGCCGAGGCGGCGTCGGCTGCAAGGCGCGGCGACGAGGAATATCTGAAGGATATTTCGAGGAGCCGGAACGCCGCAGACGGCGTCGGATCGGCTTCGCGGCGACCGGAGCGTTATTTTGAGCGACCCTCTCAGTAGTCGTCAGCGGCGTCGTCGTCGTCGGTCTCGTCGCCCGCCCCCTCCTCGTCGAACATCTCGTCGCCGAGGTCGCCCTCGTCTTCCCCGCCGCTCGTCCCCGTGCCGGCTCCGATCCGGGTGAGCTCCGGGGTGCGGTTGCGGAGCTTGATCGCCCGCCACCCGCTGCGCTGGTCCGCCGGGGGCATCTCGCTCTCCCCGAGCCACCACTCGCCGATCAGGTAGTCCCGGCCGTCCTCCCCTCGCTCGTAGCGGAAATAGCCCCGGCCGGTGCTCTCCGTCGGACGTCCCTGGACGAGCTCGCGGATCTGGGACCACCGAAAGCGAAGCAGGTCCCCCGTCGCCACCCCCTGGATGGTCCCGCTCCGGTCGTCCTTTTCGAATTCCCCGACCACCCCCTCGCCGGACTGGACCATGTTCATCTCGCCGTACTGGATCGAGTTGTAGACCCCGGTGAAGGTCCCGCCCTCCGGCATGGGACCGGGCGAGGGCGCCTGGCCACCGGCGCCGCCGCAGCCCGCCAGAGCGGATAGGGGCCAGAGGACCGCTCCCAGAAGCAAGGCAAGGCCCCGCGCCGGCAGGCGCGGCCGGGTCCCGGTAAGCCGCGCCCCGGCATGCTTCCGCGTCATCATCATCGTCGTCTTCATCCGCGTGGTCGTGGTCGTGGTCGTGGTCATCGTCGTCGTCGTCGTCGTCCGCGTCATCGGCGCGATTCTACGCCGACCGGGGCGCCCCAGGGCCGGCTTTTCGAGGCGCCGGATAGTGCCCGCAAGTTCGGTCCGGGATACCGGCGAAGACCGGCGCAAACCCGGTTCGAACTTCCGGGCAGGGGGACTAGTCCAGCCGTGGCGTTCCCGGCAGCCAGGCCAGGACCGGCGCGCCATCCTCGAGCAGGAGCGCCGCCTCCAGCCATTCCGGCGGCAGTCGGCGCAGGAGCGGGCCGACCCCTGGGGTCCGGGCGAGACCGGCGAGGACGCCGGCCTCCGGCGGGGGCGCCGGCGGCACCTCGCCTCGGGCGATCGCCAGAAGCTCCCGGGGGGAGGGACGGCGCGGGCGCAGCCGGTTCCGCATCCCCTCGGGAACCCGGGCCCGCGCCCGCAGCACCTCGAGGGCATCCTCGAAGCCCCCGAGGGCGTCGACCAGATCATGCCGTAGGGCGGCCGGTCCGCTCCAGATACGGCCCCGGGCCACCGCTTCGACCTGGTCTCGGGACAGCCCCCGCCCCGCCGCCACGACCTCCTGGAAGCGGTCGTAGAAGGCGTCCGCCTGCCGGTCGAGGATGGCCTGCCCGCCGTCCCCCAGGGGCCGGGTCGGGGAGAAGAAATCCGCCTCCTCGTGCAGCTTGACCCGATCCGTGGCGACGCCCACGGCATCGAGCAGCCCCGCCGCCACCCACTTGCCGCTGATGACACCGATCGACCCGGTGACGACGGTCTCGCTGGCGACGACGTGCTCCGCCGCCATCGCCAGGTAGTAGCCGCCGCTCGCCGCCACGTCGCCGAACCAGGCGACCACGGGCTTTTCCTCCCGGAGCCGCAGGATCTCCCGGTGGAGGCGTTCGCTCGCGAAGGCGGAGCCTCCGGGGCTGTCGATCTCGAGCAGCACCCCGACCACCCGGGGATCCTTCCGCAGGCGCCGGAGCAGGCGCGCGGTCACGTCGAAGGTCACCGCGTTGCCCATCAACGGCCCCCCGACGGGTCGATCCAGGATCACCCCCCGGAGCGGCACGACGGCGAGGAAGGGGGGATCGACCAGGGGCCGGAAGAGCCGCGCCTCCCGCTGGCGCAGGTAGCCGCCGGCCCCGGCCAGCCGCGGCGGCCCGGCGGCGGCAGGGCCCGCCGGGTCGAGGGCGGTGGGTACCTCGTCGACGTGCGCCTCGGCATCGGCGAAACCCACCTCGACGGTCTCCGCCGCTCGGGCGAGGCCGCGCTCGAGGAGCTTCGGCGCTTCGTCCCCCCGCTCGCCGAGGGCGCCCTCGAGGAGCGTCGCCCGGTCCTCGAGGAGCGCCCGGAGCTGCTCCCGGTTGGCCTCGCTCAGGGACGACCGGGTGAAGCGTTCCGCGGCTCCCTTGTACTCCTTTCGGGCCACCGCCTCGAAGGCCAGCCCCACCCGGTCGAGGAGCGGCTTCAGAAACTGGGCTTCCACCCCGAGGCCGAGGGGGGCGAAGATCGATTCCCGGCCCACGAGGACGCGTCCCGCCGCGGCGGCGACCCAGAGCTCCCGGTGGCTCCCCCCCTCCGGCAGGTAGACCACCGTCGCCTTGCCGGCGGACCGGAGCCGGGCGATCACCTCCCGCAGCGCCCCCGCCGCGGCCCAGCCGGAGATCAACCGGGGCACCTCGAAGACGACCCCCTCGACCCCCGGATCATTTCCGGCGAGCCCGGCGAAGCGCCGGAGGGCGGTGAGGGAGGTCGGAGGTCGTCGGCCCGCCAGGGCGAAGCGGAGGAGCGGAGGAGCGGTCACCGGCAGCTCGGCGAGCTCGGGACGCACCCGGACCCGCAGCCAGCCCCGGGGCAGGGGCCGAGCGCGGGCGATGAGATAGACGGGGAAAAGCAGCGCCCGAAAGACGTTGCCGATCAGGCGGAGAAACGCGCGAAGGACCACCCGCTAGGGGTAGCAGGCGCGGCGTCCTCGCCGGCCCGTCGCCTCGAAAGACCATCGCCGAAGGCCAACCGAACCGTCGGCCCGCTGCTACAACCGCTCGGTGGGTTCCCCGGCGACGCCCCCCCCCGAGCGCCCCTCACCGGCTCTGCCATCGGACGGCGGCTCGGCGCCGGCGTCGCCCCCGGGCGAGGAAAAGAAGACGGACGACCCGAGCCTTC
>DAPKRP010000135.1:0-1891 GCA_031800515.1 Polyangiaceae bacterium LLY-WYZ-14_1
GTGCCCGGGCTGCCACGCCCGTAGGGTATCGACCCGGGCGCGGCCGGGACAACTCGATCGCCATTTGTCCATGAGGGAACGCAACGTGGTGGGAGGCCTCCCCCGATCGGACGACCCGAGCCCACCTTTCGTCACGACGACGCCGGTCCCCCCGCCCTTCGCCAACCCGCCGCCGGTCGCCGACCCTCTCGACGCTCGCCGCCAAGGTCGGCATGCTGCCCCTCGCCGATGGCCGGGAGCACGAGTCAGTACGTCGACTACGATGGGCTCGGGCTCGCCGAGCTGGTGCGTCGGCGGGAGGTCCGCCCCTTGGATCTCGTCGATGCCGCCATCGCGAACATCGAACGCTTGAATCCGCGGATCAACGCCGTGGTCGCTCGGCGCTTCGAACAAGCCCGGCAGGAGGCACAGGCGCCCCTCCCGGAGGGGCCCTTCCTCGGGGTGCCGTTCCTGGTGAAGGATCTCCTCGCCCAGGTCGCCGGCATGGCGACGGGGGCCGGCAGCCGATACTTCGCCGGGGTCAGGCGGGACCAGGACTCGGAGCTGGTTCGGCGGTATCGGGCGACGGGTGTGGTCCTCCTGGGCAAGACCAACACCCCCGAGCTCGGCATCTACGCGCAGACGGAGCCGGAGGTCCACGGCCCCTGCCGGAATCCATGGCAGCTCGACCACACCGCCGGGGGATCCAGCGGGGGGAGCGGCGCCGCCGTCGCCGCCGGCCTGGTCCCGATGGCCCATGGCAACGACGGGGGCGGGAGCATTCGCATCCCCGCCTCCTGCTGTGGTCTGGTCGGCCTGAAGCCGAGTCGGGGACGCATGCCCCTCGGCCCGGATCTCGCCGAGGGCTGGGGCGGTTTGGTGAGCGAGCACGTGCTGACCCGCAGCGTCCGGGACTCGGCGGCCATGCTCGACGCGACGGCGGGCCCGGACGCCGGCGCGCCCTACGCGGCGCCTCCCCCGGGGCGCCCTTTCCTCGAGGAAGTGGGCGCGCCCCCGGGCCGGGTGCGGATCGCCTTCACCACCCGTTCCCTCCTCGGGGCGGGAACCCATCCGGATTGCCGGGCGGCGGTCCTCGAGGCGGCGCAGCTCCTCGAAGATCTGGGCCACCAGGTCGAAGAAGATCACCCCCCGATCGACCGGGGACCCCTGGCCCGGGCCTACCTGACCCTGGTCGCCGTGCACATCGCCGACGAGCTCGACCGGCTGGGGCCGCGGCTGGTGGGGCGGGCGGCGGCGCCGGAAGACGTCGAGCTCACCACCTGGATGCTCCGCGCCGTCGGCCGGTCCCTGCGCGCGGAAGACTACGTCGCCGCCCGGGACCTGGGTCTCGAGACCGGGCGGCAGCTCGTCCCCTTCTTCAAGCGCCACGACCTCCTGCTGACGCCGACCCTGGCCTACCCCCCGGTGCGGGTCGGAGAGCTCGCGCCGACCCCGGTCGAACGGGTGAGCATGAAGGCCCTGGCGGCCTCCCGGGCGCGTCCCCTCCTGCTTCGGGCCCTGGACGAGCTCGGCGGACGCGCCCTCGAAAAGACCCCGAACACGATGCTGTTCAACCTGACCGGTCAGCCCGCGATCTCCCTTCCCTTTTCCTGGAACGGCGATGGGCTTCCCATCGGCATCCAGCTCGCCGCTCGCCCTGGGGACGAGGCGGCCCTCCTGCGCCTGGCCGCCCAGCTGGAAGAAGCGCGGCCCTGGCAGCAGCGGCGCCCGCCCCTCGAGCCCGCGTGACGACGCCCCTGCGAGACCGGCGCCGGGGGACCCGGTCCCGAGGGCCGCTGCTGCGGAGGACCCTGCTGGCGGCGGCGACGGCCGCCCAGGTCGTCGCCCTTCCCCTCCCCGGCGCGGCCCAGGGGGACGTCGTCGAGCCCGACGCCGGGAGCGCGCCGACGGC
>DAPKRP010000136.1:0-1854 GCA_031800515.1 Polyangiaceae bacterium LLY-WYZ-14_1
CACCCCCGGAAGCTAGCGGTCGCGGTCCTGGGGGATCCCGCCGGGGGGGTCCGGGGGGCGCGGATCGCCGACGAGGGGACGGTGGTCCTCGAGGCCAGCCAGCCGGAGGCCGCCTACGCCGCCATCGCCCGGGCGATCCTGGCCGACTCGAGCCTCGAGCTCGTCGCCATGACGAGCCCCGACGCCACCCTGGAAGCGGTCTTCCACGCCCTGGTGGAACGGAGCAGCCGGATGGCGGGAACCGGCGCCGACGCGGGCGTCGGCCGGGCCCGGGAGCTCTCGGCGCGGGGGAACGGCCCGCCCCCCCCGGCGAGAACCGAGGCCGGGGCATGAGCGGCGCCGCCGCACCGCCCCGGGGGCCTAGCGCGCCCCTGTCCTTCCCGGCGGCGGTGGCGGAGGTCGCCCGCCTCGAGCTTCTCCGAAGCGGGCGGAGCGGCAAGATCCGCCTCGGCCTCGCCTTCGCCCTCGGGCTGCCGGCGCTGGTGGCCGGGGTGCATCATCTGGTGCCGCCCGGGGAGGCGGCGAACGAGGCGACGGAAGCGGGCCCCGGGGACACCCCGCCCGGGGGCGACGGGATCGGCGGCGGCGACGACGGAGGGGTGCTTCCCCGGGAAGGGGACGACGGCCCTCGGTCCGGCGCGCCGCTGGCGCCGCTGAACGACGACGCCGGCGGCCAGGGGAGCCAGGCGCCGGGTCCGTCCGCCAGGAGCCCCGCCGCGGCCTTCGACACCGGGGTGCGCTGGGCCTTCTTTTCCCTCTTGGTCTTCGCCTTCCCGTTCCTCTTTGGCGTGGGCACGGTCGCCGAAGAGGTCGAGCGCCGCAGCCTGCCGTACCTGCTGGCGCGTCCGATCCCCCGCCGGGCGGTGCTCCTCGGCAAGCTGCTCGGCGGGCTCCTGCCGACCCTGGGCCTTCTGCTCCTCGGGCTCCTGCTCCTGGCCCTCGGGCTGTTCCTCCCGGAGCCGGCCGCCCTCCCGGAGGCCCTGCCCGCCGTCGGCCGCGCCGCCGGCGCCCTGGTCGCCCTCGGCCTGGCCTATACCGCCATCGCCGTCTGCTGGTCCGCCCTGGCGCCGGACTCGGCGACGGTGCTTGCCGCGGTCCACTTCGGCCTGGTGGAGCTGCTCTTCGGGATGGCCCCTGGCGCCCTCCGGCTGGCCTCCCTCAACCATCATGGGCGGGAGCTCGCCGGGGTCGAGCGCATCGGGCTCATGACCCAGCAGGTGCCGGACCTGCCGGCCCCGGTGAGCCTCGGGCTGCTCCTCGCCGCGGCGCTGGCCGCCGGCGCCCTGGCGATGGAGCTGGTCCGCTGGTCCGAGCTGCGCCGTTCCGGGGCCGGCGGCGGAGCCGGGTAGGGGGCGATGCGGGTCGATAGCCACGCCTGCGTCGCCCCCGCCCACGTCCGCGCCCACGAGACGGTGCGGCAGGGCGCCTACCGCCACCCCTCCGGCCAGGTCTTCGCCCTGGCGGAGGCGAAGGGCCTGCCCCGGCTCTGGCCCCTGGCCCTCGACGCCGTCCTCGGGGGCTTCGAGGGTGGGCTCGCCGGCCTGGACGCGCAGCAGGCGGCGTCCGTCGCCGAGCGCCTCGAGCTCGCCCTCCGCGCCGCTCGCCGGGAGCTTCGGGGGCTACACTCCCGGCTTGTCGAACGGCTTCTCCCGGACGCCGCCCTCCTGGGGCTCGACTGCTCCGGCGACGGCCTGGAGATCGTCGGCGCCGGCGACGTCCGCACCTACGTCCACCGGGGGGGTGAGACGGAGCGGCTGACCCCCCGGGAGCGCCCGAAGGACGCCCTGCTCCGGGGCACCCCCTTCCGCTCCCGCACCGAGCTCCATCCCGGGGACGTCGTCCTCGCCGGCTCGG
>DAPKRP010000137.1:0-4206 GCA_031800515.1 Polyangiaceae bacterium LLY-WYZ-14_1
GGGCCTCCGGCTGGGACCCGTCCCTCCGGAGGACCGCGAGGGCCGACTCCGTCCGTTCGAGCCGCCCTTCGAGCTCCCGGAGACGACCCCGAAGCTGGCTCATCCCGAAGAGCACGCCCGCACCGCCGAAGGTGCCCCCGAGACCGAGGAAGGCGCAGAGGCAAGCGGCGAGCTCGAAGTCGTCCATCCCCGCGCGGCCGAGTGTGGCAGATCGGGCGAGGCCCGGCGGCGGCTCGTCAGGCGGCGGCGCTCGGCGAGGCCACGTGGAAGGAGGTGAAAGGAGAGGACCGCCCCCGGCACGGCGTCACCCCGGCTCCGGCCTGCGACGATTCGGCCCGCTGGAGCGCAAGCGTGAGCCAACGCACGAAATCGACGCCTCGGACGGGGAGAGTTGAGCCAGTCCCTCCTCCTCGGGCGACTAGTAGGACATGATCCTACAGGCGGCTTCCGCTGGGCGGGCACCAAACGACGACCGCAGCGGGGCCGACGACACGATGGGGGCTGCGGAGCATGACGGCGGAGGGGGCGCCGCGGGACGAGCGACGGGAAACCCCTCCCGGGCGCCGGAGCCGGCGATCCGAGAGGCGCTGGAAGACCTCGCGGAACCCGACCAGATCGATCAGGTGCTGCAGCGGGCGCTGCTCCTGGCCGGGCTGCCCGCGGTCCCGACGGACCCTGGCGCCCTCGAGCGCTTCGTCTCGACGGAGCTGTCCTTCGCCGCCGACAACCAGCTCGGCTCCGGAGCGGGACGGCTCCTCACCCGCCACCTCGCCGACCTCTGGGAACGTCCGGTGGCCGAGCCGGCCCCGGTGGGCCCCTGGGGCGATCCCGGAG
Organism: Polyangiaceae bacterium LLY-WYZ-14_1; assembly: GCA_031800515.1. GTDB lineage: Bacteria > Myxococcota_A > Polyangia > Polyangiales > DAPKRP01 > DAPKRP01. The sequence goes on from DAPKRP010000137.1 coordinate 835, forward strand.
GAGCCGAGGCGGGCCAGACGGGTCTTTTCCCGAGGTCGGAGGCGGAACCCCTGGCTTCCGACCCGGCCCCGTCCTTCGAGGCACCCCCCGTCTCGGGGACCCGGCCCCGAGCCGACGCGGAGGGCTCGTTCGACCAAGGCGGCGCGGACGATGCGGTGCTCGATCCGGTCCCCACGGACGACGGCGGGGTGGGGCCGAGCTCGGCGGGGGCCAGGTCGACGGAGCAGACCTCGGCGGGGACGGACCCGGCGCTGGACGACGCCGAGCTCGATCTCGCCCCCGCCGCCGCCGACGAGACCTGGGTCGGAGAGCTCCCCCTCGACGCCCGGAACGACACCCCCTCCCGGCGACCCGACGAGCTCGAGGCCAAGGCCGTCGAGACCGCGGCCTTCGGCCGGGTCCCTCGGGGCGGGCTCCTGCCGGCGGTCGGCTATTTCCTCCGGACCTACGGCCGGCGGGACGTCCTCCGGGGACGGCTCCGAGCCGTCGAGGCGGCGATCGGACAGGGCCGCTTCGATCTCGCCTTCGACCTCTCCCGCTTCGCCCGGGCGCTTGGCGGCCGCACCCTCCCGAACGGCTCGCCGACGCGTCGGGAGCTCGCCGGCATCGCCAGCGCCGCCGGACGCTTCGCCCGGGTGGCCCCGCAGACCGGCGTCGCCGAACGTCTCTCCGCCCTGGCAGAGCTCCTCCGAACGGCCCCCCGGACGGCCGCAGCGACCGCGCTGGAAGCCTCCCGACGAGCGGTCACCCTGCGTGCCCTGAGCCGCGCCTTCACCCGGGTCGCCCTCCGCGCTCGGGGGGAAGGGCTGGGGGATCTCGCCGGCATCGCCGAAGGCATCGACATCTCTCTCCTCGAGCTCGCCTCTCTGGAAGAGGAAGGAACGACCCTCTGCCTGGCCCAGAACGCCTACGACCCGGCGGCCTACCGCCGGGGCCGGGTCGGGCTCGTCGCCGGCGTGGTGGTCGTGGTCACCGCGGTCGCCGCTGCCTTCCTAGCCGCGGCCTTCGGCTGACCGGGGGCCCCGAGTCGCCCCTCCCCATCGCTCCCACGGGGGGAACGTGGAAACCCTCCGGTCTCCCGCCCGAAGCGCGTCGCCGGCTCGATGCTCAGGCCGCCGTGGAGCGAAGCATCCAGGCGAACTTCTCGTGGGAGGTGATGCGGGGCGCCACGATGTCGGCGGTGGCCTCGTCCGCGTGCTCGGCAGCGAGCTTCAGGGTCTCCCGGGCGGTCTTGATCACGCCCTCGTGCCCGGCGACGAGATTCCGGACCATCGTGTCCGCGTCGGGGGTCTGATCGTCGAACTGGATCGACGCCGTCTTCGCCATCTCCTGGTAGGAGATCGGCGCCATCACCCCAAGGGCCCGAACCCGTTCCGCGATGTCGTCCGTCGCCTGCCAGAGCTCGTTGTACTGCTCTTCGAACATCGCGTGGAGGTCGTGGAACCGGGGACCGGTGACGTTCCAGTGATAGGCGTGGGTCTTGAAATAAAGCGCGTAGGTGTCCGACAGCAGCTTGGTGACCGCGTCCGCCATCGCCTTCCGCGCGTCCTGGGACATGCCCGTGTTGATCTCCATGGTGCCTCTCCTCTCTTTCACCCGAACCGTGGGCATGGCCGACCCCCTCGGCAAGGCGCCGCCGGCGAGCCGGGGGGGACGGCGCGGGACGGCTACCCCCGGCGAAGGGCGATCACGCGGCCGACGCCGTAGACGGCGGCGGCGGCCAGCGCCCCCGGCAGCGCCTCGAGCACGTCGTCGTCGAAGGGGGACAGATGCCAGGCGGCGACGACCAACGTCGCCGCCGTCATCATCCCGAGGGCCGTCGGCACGGTCAGGGGCCAGCGGAGCAGGCGGATCACCAGGATCGGCGCCAGGCTCGCCCCGAGGGCAGACCAGGCGATGAGGACGAGGCTGAATACCCCTTCGGGGGCGAAGAGGGCGACCCCGAGGGCGATGGCGGTCACCGACAGGGTCCCCGCCTTCGTCGCGAGATAGGAATCCTGCCAGCGAGGCCGCACGTCCTGGGTGAGGGCGCCGGAGCAGACGATCAACTGGGAGTCGGCGGTCGATACGGTGGCGGCGAAGAGCCCGGCCAGGGCGACCCCGACCACGACGTCCGGAAGGAGCTTCAGCGTGATGAGGGGCAGGGCGAGCTCCGTCGGTTCCTCGAGCTCCCGGGCGATGGCCAGGGACTCGAGGTCCGGCAGGATGGCCCGGGTGTAGAGGCCGACGCCGATGCTCGCGATGAAGAAGGGGATGAACCAGCCGAAGTAGTAAAACCCCGCCCGGCGGATCCCCCCCGTTCCGCCGATGGACATGATCCGGGTCATCAAATGGGGCTGCCCCGCCGCCGCCATGCCGGCGAAGGTGAACCCGACGACGAAGGGGGCGAAGCCAAAGGTCAGGTCCCGAGGCATCCAGCGGGTGAGCGCCGGGTCCTGCGCCTCGAGCACGCCGGCCAGGGCCACGGGACCCCCGACCTGCTCCACCCCAGCGGCCAGGATGAGCCCCATCGCCAGGATCATGACGAAGGACTGGGCGGCGTCGGTCCAGATGTCCGCCCGGATCCCTCCGGCGTAGGAATACAGAATGACGATCCCGGTCCCGATGAGCGCCCCGACGCTCATGTCCCAGTCGAAGAGGACGTGGAGCGCCGTGCTCCCCGCCTTGAGCTGCGCCGCCGCGTAGACGGCCAGGAAGACCACGGTGACCAGCCCGGCGACCACCGCTACCGGGCGCGCCGGCCTCCCGCCGGGTTCCATCGCGACCAGCCCCGGCAGGCTGGCGACCTCGTGCCGGCCGGACACACGCCGAACCCCCGGGTGCACGAAGATCCACATCAACAGGTCGCCGACGATCCAGCCGACCATCATCCAGACCGACTGCACGCCGATGCGGTAGGCGTAGGCGATCATCCCGATGAACATGAAACCGCTGTTGTTCGTCGCGACCGTCGACAGGGCGGAGAGCCAGGGCGGCACCCGACGGCTCGCGACGAGGTAGTCCTCCGGCGTCTTCCGCTTCCGGATGAAGGCCATCGCGCCGCTCGCCGTGATCGCCGTCAGCAGCAGCAGGAACGAGGCGATGATGACCGTGGTATCGGCGTCTTCCCGCACCGTCGACTTCCCTGGGAACCTCGGAAGGGCGGTCAACCTCGTCGCCGCTCCGAAGACCCCGCTCGGCCTACGCGGCGCGAAGGGCGCGAAGGCGCTCCCGGGCGCCGGCCACCGACCCCCGCTCCACGCCGAGGTCCCGCCAGGGGTCGCTCCGCTGCCCGAGGCTGCGGAAGACGTTCTTCAGGGTCAGGTGCTCCGGCCCGACCCGGCCCTCTTCGAGGTCTCGCCAGGGGACGGGGGCGGCGACGGGCGCTCCGGG
>DAPKRP010000138.1:0-1995 GCA_031800515.1 Polyangiaceae bacterium LLY-WYZ-14_1
GTCGCCACAGCCCCCAGCCAGGGCGGCGACGAGGGCGAGCGCGCCAGCGGTGGCAGCGCCGAGGGCTGGGGGGCCGTCTCCCGGGGCCACCCCCCAGGGGCAGGCGCCTCGGGTCTTCGAGGGGCGATGGGGACGAAGAGACCACGCCCACGACGGTCGGGTCGGAGGCGGACGGGGGGACCAGGAGGGCGTGCGCGGCACCCCGCCTGGGTACGGTCGGCGGGATGCCGGGTAAACCGCCGGCCTCAGCCGCCGACCTGCTTGCGGACCTCCGGGGGCAGGTACTTGCCGAGCTCGATGCGGGCCATCTGGTCCCGATGGACCTCGTCGGGACCGTCCGCCAGGCGCAGCACCCGGGCCCAGGAATACGCCTGGGCGAGCCCCGGGTCGCTGGTCACCCCCGCCCCGCCGAAGGCCTGGATGGCCCAGTCGAGCACCTGGCAGGCCATGGTCGGGGCGGCGACCTTGATCGCGGCGATCTGCTGCCGGGCGTGCTTGTTCCCGACCGTATCCATCAGATGCGCCGCCTGCAGGGTGAGGAGCCGGCACTGGTCGATCCGGATGCGGGCTTCGGCGATCCGTTCCCGCCAGACCGACTGGCGGGCGAGGGGCTTGCCGAAGGCGACCCGGCCGAGGAGCCGCTGGCACATCTTTTCGAGGCCCCGTTCCGCCAGCCCGATGAGCCGCATGCAGTGGTGGATCCGCCCTGGACCGAGGCGCCCCTGGGCGATCTCGAAGCCCCGCCCTTCCCCGAGCAGCAGGTTGTCGGCCGGCACCCGGACGCCGTCGAAGGCGATCTCCGCGTGGCCGTGGGGCGCATCGTCGAAGCCGAAGACCGGGAGCATCCGCTCCACCGTGACCCCCGGGGTGTCCATGGGCACCAGGATCATCGACTGCTGACGGTGCCGGTCCGGGTGGTCCGGGGCGGTCTTGCCCATGACGATCATCACCCGGCAGCGGGGATCCCCGGCCCCGGAGGTCCACCACTTGCGCCCGTCGATGACGTAGTCGTCGCCGTCCCGGCGGATGGTGGCCTCGATGTTGGTCGCGTCGGACGAGGCCACCTGAGGCTCCGTCATGGCGAAGGCGCTCCGGATCTCCCCCGCCAGGAGCGGATGGAGCCAGCGCTTCTTCTGGGCATCGGTGCCGTAGCGGACCAGCACCTCCATGTTGCCCGTGTCCGGCGCCGAGCAGTTGAAGACCTCCGGCGCCCAGAGCACCCGGCCGGTGAGCTCGGCGAGGGGGGCGTATTCCAGGTTGGTCAGGCCGGCCCCGAGCTCGCTGTCCGGAAGGAACAGATTCCAGAGCCCCGCCGCCTTCGCCTTCGCCTTGAGCTCTTCGAGGAGCGGCACCGGCTGCCACCGGTCCCCCTCCCCCACCTGGGCGACGAAGGTGGCTTCGTTCGGGTAGACGTGGGCGTCCATGAAGGCGGCGAGCTCGTCCCGAAGGCGGCGGGCCCGGGGGGAGAGCTCGAAGATGGAGGCGACGCCGGTGGCGTCGGTCCCGGTGGGCGCTTCGAAGGGGGCGGAGGACGTGCGGCTCGCCGTGGCGTCGGTCATCGCGGATCACCCTCCCCCAGGGCACCGGCGGGAGGCAAGCCGACCCAGACGGGAGGGCGGCGGTGCGCGGGCCTCACGCCAGGCCCCGGAGGGCGGCGACGGGCACCCCGGCGGCGCGGAGGGAGGCGGCGAGCCGGGCGAGGCGTAGCGGCGCTTCCTCCACCACCGTGGACGCTCCTTCGGGCCAGCGGGCCTCCGCCTGGGCGAGCCAGGCGCCGACCTCCCGGAGCGCCCGGCGAACCGACGGGTGGCGGTGCTGCCGGTAGAGCCTCCGCATCATCCCGAGCTGACGGGCGTAGGGAAACGCCGTATCCCGCCAATCCCGGCAGCGGAGGTGCTCCCCCGCCGGGTAATCGGTGACCCACCAGGATTCTCCCGCGAGCCCCTCGCCGCAGACGGTGCATGCCCCGAGGCTCGGGGGAGCCAGATCGTCGCC
>DAPKRP010000139.1:0-5834 GCA_031800515.1 Polyangiaceae bacterium LLY-WYZ-14_1
GGCGCCCCCGGAGCCGGTCGGCCACCGGGGGAAGGGCGGACCGAGACGCCACCGCCTCCGCCGGAGCCGACCCCTCCGCCTCCGGCCGATCCTCCGCCCGGGCCGGGCTCTGCACACGTCCGCTGCCCAGCAGGAGCCCGAGGACCCCGGCGAGGGCGACGACGCGCCCCGGACATCGGACGCGCCGCGCTCGGCGGCGGCGGGAACCGGGGAGCGACCGGAGGGCCATGTCGACGAGGTAGCCCGGCGCGGCAACCGCGACCACATTGGACCGGGCTGGCACGATGGTTGACCTCGACCCGCATCGTGCGCAGGTGGTATCCGCCGAGCGCGGCATCGGAGCCTCGGCCCCGGCGACCCACGCCTCGTCGAGCCCGGCTCCGGCGGCGGTCGCCTGGCGAGACCGTGCCAGCGGTCGTCCCGGGGATCGGACGGCCCGCGTTCGGGCGGAGAGCGGCACGTGAGCTACTCGGATTACTACAGCGTCCTCGGAGTCTCCCGGAGCGCCTCTCCGGAAGACATCCAGAAGGCCTATCGGAAGCTCGCCCGGGAATACCATCCGGATCTGAACAAGGATCCCGGGGCGGAAGAACGCTTCAAGGAGATCGGCCAGGCCTACGACGTCCTCAAAGACGAGAAGAAGCGCGCCCTCTACGACCGCTACGGAGAAGCCTGGAAGGCGGTCTCGGAGGGGCGGGCGCCGCCTCCTGGGGCGGCGGACGAGCAGCAGGTCCGCTTCGACTTCGGCAACGCCGGGTTCGACGCCTCTCAGATGGGCGACCTGGGCGCGATCTTCGAGGAGCTGTTGGGCGGACGCCGCCGCGGGGGTGGCTTCGGGGGTGGGTTTCCGGACGGCTTCCCCGGGGTGGTCGATTTCGGCGGACGGGGCGGACCCGGACCCGGGCGCGCCCCGGCGGCGGGGAGGGACGCCGAGGCTTCCCTCGAGCTCGACCTGGAGGAAGCGTTCCGCGGGGGCGAACGGGAGCTCGCCGTGAGCCGTCCTGGCCGCCGGGAACCGGAACGCCTTCGGGTGAAGGTGCCCCCCGGGGTTCGGGACGGGCAGCGTATCCGTCTGTCGGGCAAGGGCAGCCCCGCCGTCGGCGGCACGCCCGCCGGGGACCTCTATCTACAGGTGCGCATCCGCCCCCACCCCCGTTATCGGGTAGAGGACGACGGGCTGGTCGCGACGCTTCCGGTCACCCCCTGGGAGGCCGCCCTCGGGGCGACGGTCCCCTTCGAGACCCTGGACGGGACGGTGCGGCTCAAGGTCCCGCCGGGAACCAGCTCGGGGCGGCGCATCCGGCTTCGCAAGCGTGGCTATCCCCAGGCCGGCGGGGAACGGGGAGACCTCTTCGCCGAGGTCCAGATCCACGTTCCGACGGAGCTCCCGGACGACGAGCGCTCCCTCTACGAGTCCCTAGCCGAGGCCTCCTCCTTCGACCCCCGGTCGTAGTCCCCCTCCCCGGCCGCCGCAACGCCCGGCAAACCCGGGCCACGTCTACGTGCACGTCTACGTCCACGTCCACGTACCCGTACCCGTCGACGTCCTCGTGCACCCGCACGTGCACTTACCCGTCGACGCCCTCGTCCCCGAATCGCCGAAGACTAGTCCCCCGCATCCGAGGGGACGCCGGCGTCAGCCTCGGCGGCTTCCCGGGCCGCCTTCGCCGCCGCTTCGGCAGCGCGCTTGGCGGCGAGGGAGCGCCGGGCCTCCACGTAGGCGTCGACCACCTTGGGGCTGGTCCGGAGCCGGTCCGGCTCGAGGTCTGGCTGGCGGGAGAGCACCTCTTCCAGGGAGGCGACAGCCAGGTCGGTGCGGTCGTAGGCGACGTAGGCGGTCGCCAGCTGGCGATGGATCGACACGAGCTGGTTCCCGGTGAGGTCGCCGGCGCCGAGAAGCCGATTGCCGAGGGCGATGGCCTCCGCGTAGCGCCCCCGGGCCACGTGCTCGATCAGAGAGGGGAGCTCCGCCTCGATCTCCCGTTGCTTCTGGCGGATCTCACCGCCGCTCGGCGGCGTGCCGACCGCCTCGGCGACGGCCCGGCGTCCTTCCTCGGAGAGCTTGAGGTCCGCCATCGGGACCAGCACCAGCTTACCCCGGGGCAGCCGGTTGCCCCGGCGGTTGTTGAAGCGGCGGAGCATGCGGGATTCGTCCCGGTCCCCGAAGTAGAGCTCGGCGACTCCGCGCATGGTGTCCCCCTGGTCGGCGACGTGGCGCACGGGGTAGGGCACGAGGATCTCGCTCCCGATGTCCGGCCGTTCGTTGACCGACACGCCGTTCACGTCCGCGAGCAGAAAGGACCGGCGGGCATCGCCGTAGAAGCGGATCGACAGCCGGGACCAGGTCTCGCCGTCTTCCACCGTGTGGTAGCGGGCGGCGGGGATGACGAGGCGCATCCCGACCACGATGGCCGACCCCCCCTGTTCGGCGAGGCCGTTCTCGGCGACCAGGACGGATTCTAGACGGGGGTCCCCGAAGTACCGCTGGGAGATGGAGGCCAGGGTCTCGCCCTCTCGCACCACGTGGACGTGGGCGGCATGGGGCAGCAGCGGCTCGTCGGCGAGGACCTCCGCCGCGCTCGGCGACCCGCCGTCGCCGTCGTCTCCGGATTGGGGAAAGGCCGGCCGCGGCATGGTCGCGAGGACGGCCAGGCCCACCCCGGCGAAGAGGGCCGGCCAGCCGCGTCCCGGCGAGGCCGAGCGCCCGGAGGCCCACCTCGGCCGCGGACGGGGAGCGTCGCCCTCCGCGGTCCTCATGGCGCCCCCCGGGAGGTCCCGCCGATCGGCGGCGTCGCGGCTCCGCTCGCTCCGCCGGCGGGCTCGCCGTCGTCCGAAGCGTCGTCGTCGGAGGTCGCCCCGACGGTGGGCTCGAGGGCGAGCTCGACGACGAGGGTTTCCCCAGCCACGACCTCGACCTCCCGGTCCACCGTGCGGTGGTAGGGGTTTTCGAACTTCAGAAAGTGCCGCCCGGGAGGCAGCGGGATCGGTCGGGCGGTCGGCGTCGTGGCGACGTGGTTGCCATCGACGAAGACCTCCGCCCAGGGGTCGACGACGATGCGCACGTAGCCGAGATCGCCGGGGCCGACCCGGCTCGCCGGCGGCTCCGTCGAGGTGGTGGCGGCGAGGGCCTCCCCGAGGCCGCCGTCGCTCCCGGATTGGATGAAGAAGGCGCTGGCGAGGACGCCGACGAGGGTCAGCCCTTCCACCAGCGCGACGTGGCGGACCAGCCGGCGATCCCGGTGGGTGCGGCGAGTTCCCCGGGGGCCGCTCGCCTGGAGGATCTCGTCGGCCTCCGCCTCCCCCAGGACGGCGACGTCCCGGAGGTAGCCGACCACCCGCGCGTTGTGGCTCATGGGAACCCTGGGCGCGAGGAACTCGACCAGATCGTCGATGAGCGCCTGGGTGGTCGGATACCGATTCGCCGGCATCTTCTCCATGCAGCGACCCATGATGCGCTCGAGGGCGCGGGGGACCTGGGGGTTCAGGCGCCGGGGCGGCGGGTAGCGGTCCAGCCGGATCTTCTGCATGACCGTGCGGGAGTCGTCTTCGAGAAACGGCTTCCGCCCGGTGACCATCTGGTAGAGCACGATGCCCAGGGAGAACAGGTCGCTTCGGAAGTCGAGCTTGTCCCCGAGGATCTGCTCCGGGCTCATGTAGCTGGGGGTGCCGAGCCCCGTCCCGGTCTCCGTCAGGTCGCTCAGGCGGTCGTCCCGGGCGATGCCGAAGTCCATGAGCTTCACCACCCCCTGGTGGGAGATCATGATGTTCGCCGGCTTGATGTCCCGGTGGATGATCCCCCGGAAATGGGCGTAGTCGAGGGCCCGGGAGACCTGCAGCGCCAGGAGGGCGGCGACGTCCGTGGGCAGCCGTTCCACCCGCTCCAACAGGTCGTAGAGGTCGATGCCCTGGACGTACTCCATCACGATGTACATCGACCGACCGTCCTTGATGAAGTCGTGGACGTGCAGGATGTTCTCGTGCTGCAGGGAGGCCATGAAGTGGGCCTCCCGCTCGAAGCGCTGGGCGAACTGACTGTCGACGGCGATCGACGGCTTCAGAACCTTGATCGCGACGGTGCGCCCCAGGGGCTCCTGCACCGCCTTGTAGACGGTCGCCATCCCGCCGCTGCCGATCTCTCCGACGATGCGGCAGTTCCCGATGCGCTCCACGCGCGGAGAATAGGGAGGGCGTGGCTCGAGCGTCAACGTGAACCCGGGGGCAAACACCGGGGATTACGGTGGGAACCGGTAGGCCCTGAACGGGACCTCAGGAGCCCCTCGGAGGGGGCTCCAGGCAGAGCTGGCGCCGGGCCAGGGCGGAGCCTCCCCGGCTGTCTCGGAGGACGAAGACGAATCGGACCAGCAGGCCTTCCGGCGGGATCTCCCCGAGCTCCTCGAGGTCTTTGCGCTGGGGGGGCTCCCACTCGAAGAAGGCAGGGTTGCGCTGAAACGCGCCGTCGAGGACCGGCTGGCCGTCGTCGTCCTCCTCGACCTCGAAGACGGAGAAGGGGCGCTCGAGCTCGCCGGCATCGCCGAACTGGGCGAGCACCAGGGTCTCCCTCGTCGGGATCCGATCCCCGGCGACGTCGTCCCGATCCCGCGAGCCACCGTCGTCCCCCGGGGGGCCGTCGTCATCAGCCGCGTCCGCGTTCCGGCAAAGCCCCTCCCCATCCGGGTCGAAGACCTCGCTGGCCTCCGCGCCATCGATGGGGGCCGGAACCCGAACGCCGATGCAGACGTCGTCCAGATTCGCGATGCGGACCAGGTCCGGGAACGCCGGGTCGGCGCAGGAGCTCGCCTCCGTCTCGGGCCAGAGGGCGAGCTCGCTTTCGAGGGAGGGCGCGTTTTCGTTGTCGAAGCCCGGGAAACAATCGACCCCCTGGCCGATGGAGAACGGCTTGCGCTCCCCCTGGGGCGCATCCGAGAAGAACGGGGGCCGGTTCCCCTGGCTCGACGGGGCGGGGGCCGGCAGCCGGATCGGCACGGAGAAGCTGAAGGCTTCTTCTTCGAGGCGGGCATCCTCCGTCGCCTCGCCGGTCTCGGCGTCGACGCAGCGGGTGACGAAGGCGTTGGGGTCGGTGAAGGGCACCTCGTCGGGGGCGACGCTGCCATCGAGGAGCCCTCGGAAGGCAGGGACGAAGGCGGGCTCCACGGGAACCGAGCCTGGGCCACAGATCGCGCCGGTCAGCAGGACCTCGGCGACGTCGAACCCGGCCCCGTCCGGCGCCCGGACATCGGGACAGCTCTGCTGCCCCGTCGGGGTGATCTCGTCGGCCAGGGTGAGCTCGATGACGGGCCCCGTTGGTGACCGGGCGTCCACCTGGCGGAACCCCTGAAGAAAGGCGTCCGACCCGGTCCCCGGGAAGGTCGGCGTCGGGATGAGCTCGCCGTCGGGACCGGTGCCGCCGAGGGTGCACAGGGGAACGCCCTCCCGCTGGATCGCCGCTCGGCAGGCGAAGACCATCCAGGTGAGGCCGTCCTCTGGGTCGAACCCATCCACCTCGAAACGCACCGTCGCCCGTTCCCCCGGGGCCGGGTAGGTCTCGGCGGGGTCCAGGGCGTCGTCGGCGGTGACCGTCGCGGTGAGGATGCGGGTCCGATCGATCAGGGAGATCGGGGTGAGCTCGCCGGTGCAGCCGACCGTCGCCAGGGCGAGGGCGACGAGTAGACCCGGGGCGGTCAGCCGTCCGCGCCGGACCCCTAGTACCCCTGCCCGGAAGTTCGAACCGGGTTTGCGCCGGTCCCGAACGCCGCTCGCGGCGTTGCGCCTCCTCGAAAGGGCGTTCAGCCCTTCCTCGTCGCCGCGCCTTGCGAGCGGCGCCCGGTCCTCGTCGG
>DAPKRP010000140.1:0-5488 GCA_031800515.1 Polyangiaceae bacterium LLY-WYZ-14_1
CGGTCGCCCGGATCTCGTCGCCGCGACCCAGCCGGGGCACTTCGGGCTGCGCGCCTTCGCCACCCGTCGGGATGGCGCCTGCGTCCACCTGGGCACCCCCGGCGCCCCGAACGCCTGCGCCATCTACCCGGACCGTGGGACGACCTGTCGGGAGTTCGAAAAGGGAAGCTGGCAGTGCCGGGAGTTCCGGCGAGACTTCGGGATCGATCCCCCGCGGTCACCGGGACGCTACCGCGCCGGTGGGTCCGACGGAGAGGCCGGACGGTAGCCGTCGAGCAACGCCGCCTCCAGGAGCTCGGCGACCCGCTCGTAGCCCCGCCGGGTGAAGTGGGTGTAGTCGTCGCGCCCCATCGGCGGGTCGTGGGTCACCCAGCGGGCCATCGCCCCGTGCCCCCCCTGGAGCCGGATCAGATCGAAGAAACCGCAGCCGTAGTCGGCGGCGAGCCGCCGCTGCACCTCGACGACCTGGGCGGCCCGGGGCCGCGGGCGGACCCGCCCGTCGTCTTCCACCTCGGGCCGATCCGACGGGCCGACCAGCAGGCAGGAGGCGTCGGGGACCGCGTCCCGAACCCGCGACAGGAGCTGCCGAAGATCCGCCTCGTAGTCCACCAGGGAGACCGGCCGGTCCAGCACCTCGTTCGTTCCCCAGGCGAGCACGACGAGGTCCGGGTCCCGAAGGCGGAGATGGGACCGGTGGGTCACCGGGTCCCCCGGAAGCTGGTCCGCGGCCCGACTGCCGGGAATGCCGAAGGCATCGACGACGACCCCAGGCCGGTCCCGTTCCAGCACCAGGCCCAGGAGACGGACCGGCTCCTCGGTGCGGATCCGGATCCCCACTCGGTGGCGGCCGTCGGGGACCTCGACGACATGCCGGCGCACGCCGACACGGCGGGCCGCGGTGGCCACCCGCGCGACCCCCTGGCCGTCCACCCGCAGGTCGAAGCGCCCCCCACCGGGACGGGCCAGATAGTGGACCTCGATCCGGGAGAACCGGGTGCCCCGGCCCTCCCTGCGCCGCGGACTGATCCGGGTCCAGGCGCCCGCCCGGTCCGATTCGATGGCGAACCCCGACAGCCCCGCATGACCCGGGAGCCCGAAGCGGCGCCGCTGCCGGTCGAAGCGGTCGAGGCGCACGGTCCGGAAGCGACCCCGGTGCAGGAGCTCGAGGTCCCGATGGGCGTACCACTTGAACGGAGTCACCGGCAGGACCATCCCCGGGCCCGCATCGCCGAAGGCTTTTTGAAACCGTTCCCGGAGGGGCCCGGTGAGCTCGTCGCTCGCCGTGTGGGAGGCCCCGAGCATCAGGATCCGAGCCGGTCCCTTCCCCGCCGCCGCGCGGGCGAGGGCCTCGTGGAAGGCGTCGAGGGCGCGTCCCCCCGGGTCTTCCACCGGCACCCGCTCCCCGAGCACCTCGTCGTCGGGGACGATCCGCGGCCCGAGGCTGGGGACAGGGGCCCGGTCCCACCCCCCGGCGCCGGGCAGGTAGGCCCGCGGGCCGTTCCTGGCCGCCGGCCTCGTGCTGGCGACGTTGCCGACCGCGACCGCCGCCAGTGCGAGGAGCCCTAGTACCCCGACCGCCGTCGACGGCTCCCGAAGGAGCCGGGGCAGCCGGAGCCTGGACCGGAGTCGGGGAAAGCGGCGGCGGGAGCGGGGAAACGTCACCGGGTCGTCTGCATCCTGGCCGGTCGAACGCGGCGACGCGACCTACCAGCAGGGATACGGTGCAGCCGGCGTGCCGATACGCCCCCCTGTGGACAACATCATGGGGAAATGCCCCGAGCCACGGGCCAGGGCGTCCCGGGTGTGACCGTTCCGCCACGCCGCGGGTGAGACCGACCCCCCTCGCGCCCCGGGTCAGCTGAACAGGTCGTCGATGTCCGCCCGGGTCAGGCCCTTGAGGGGGCTGCCCTCGACGGACAGCACGTTTTCGACCAGGGCCCGCTTCTTCGCCGACAGCTGCAGGATCTTTTCTTCGACGGTCCCCCGGGCGATGAGCCGGTAGACGCTCACCACCTTCGTCTGGCCGATCCGATGGGCCCGGTCCGTCGCCTGGTCCTCGACCGCCGGATTCCACCAGGGGTCGAAGTGGACGACCGTGTCGGCGCCGACCAGGTTGAGCCCGGTGCCCCCCGCCTTGAGGGAGATCAGGAAGGCGGTGACGGAGGGGTCGTCGTTGAAGCGGTCCACCCGCTCCGTCCGGTTCTTCGTCGAGCCATCCAGGTATTCGTAGGTGATGCCCCCGTCGTCGAGGGCGGACCGGATGAGCTTCAGCATCTCGACGAACTGGCTGAAGACCAAGACCTTGTGCCCGCCGCTCTGGGCTTCCTGGACGATCTCGACCAGCGCCCCGAGCTTGCCGCTTTCCGATTCCCCGTTCTCCCTGTCCGGGTCGAACTTCCCGTTTTCGAGCTTCAGCAGCCGGGGATCGCAGGCGACCTGGCGCAGCCGTGTGAGCGCCGCGAGGATCTGGATCTGGGACTTCTGAAGCCCCTTTTCGTCGATCTCGCTCATCACGCTGTCCCGGACCTGGCGCAGGATCTGGCGATAGAGCTTGCCCTGCTCTTCGCTCATCGGGACGACGTATTCCTGCTCGATCTTTTCCGGCAGCTCCGGGGCGACCTCTTCCTTGGTCCGGCGCAGGACGAAGGGTCGGATGGTGGCCCGAAGCTTCGCCGCCGTCTCTTCGTCCCCCCGGTCGATGGGCCGGGCGACCTTTTCTTCGAAGGTGCGTAGGTCGCCGAGAAGACCCGGAGCGACGAAGTCCACGATCGACCAGAACTCGGACAAACGGTTTTCGATCGGGGTGCCGGTCAGCGCGAGCCGGTGGGCGCTCTGGAGCTTCTTGGCGACCCGGGCGGTCGTCGAAAGGGGGTTCTTGATGTGCTGGGCCTCGTCGAGGATGACGTAGTCGAGGTCCAGGCCCTGCAGCAGATCCCCGTCCCGGCGAAGCAGGGCGTAGCTCGTCAAGACCACGTCGGCGTCCGGTAGCTCGTCCTGACGATCGAAGCGGTCGGGACCCTGCCAGACCATGGTGTTCAGGCTGGGGGCGAAGCGCTCGATCTCCCGCTGCCAGTTGGAGACGACGGAGGTCGGGGCGACCACCAGGCTCGGGCCCTTCCCCTTCGACTTCGCCTTGGCCCAGACCAGCAGGGCGATGGTCTGGAGGGTCTTTCCGAGGCCCATGTCGTCCGCGAGCACGCCGCCGGTGCCCAGCTTGTTCAGGAAGACCAGCCAGGAGAAACCCTTCTTCTGGTAGTCGCGAAGGGTGGCCTTGAGGTTGCGGGGCTTGGCGACGCTTTCGACCTCGCCGATGTCGTCGAGCTTTTTGAAGAGCTGCTTGGCCCCGGTGGTCACGGACGAATCGGAGACGATCCGCATCAGGTCCTGCACCCGACCGGCCTGGGACAACGGGATCTTTTTCCGTTGGCCCGAGGTGGCGACGATCTCCGCCATCCGGCTCAGCACCTCGCTGACCGCGTCCGGGTCGACGGGGGCGTAGGTGCCGTCGGACAGGCGAACCAATCGCCGCCCCCGGGCCAGGCACTCTTCGAGCTCCTTCTCGTCGACGGCGACCCCCCCGGCGTCGAAGCGCATGTCCAGATCGAGCCAGTCGACCCCGCTGGTCACCCGCATCTGGGGCGTCACCGTCTGGTCGCGGATCGTGACGTCGACCAGGTCGTCGGGGATGAAGCGGTCCCAGTCTTCCGGCAGGGAGCCGATGCCCTCGGTCCAGAAGGCGACGGCGTCGTCGCCGTTGGCGAGCAGGACGTCTCCGTCGTCCGGGTCCACCTCGAAGCGGAGGTTCATCACCGCCTGGACCGCCGCCATCTCGGCGCCGACGTCCCGCCGCACGACCCGGGGCCGCTCGTCGTCGGCGTCTTCGTCCGGAGGGAGGAAGGCGAGGGGCGGCGGCAGCTCGTTCGCCGGAATCGGAAACTCGTGGGGACCATAGGCCACCTGGAGACGCACCCGGGCTTCCAGAAGATCGCCGCTCGCCTTGAGCTGGATGCGGGGCGACGCATCGACCAGGTCGGCCACGCTGGTCAGGTCCGGCAGCTCGGCGGCGAGGGACGCGGCGACCCGGGGGACGAAGTCGGTCAGCAGCCGGGGCAGATCGTGGAGGGGGTAGACGAGGGCCGGCGACCGGTAGAGCCGCTGCAGCCAGGCGGGGGTCACCGCCTCCGCCAGAGGCCGGGCGACGCCCTCCGTCGTGTCGATGTGCCAGCCCGGGGTCCCCTCGAACCAGGCGCCGGAGGACAGGGGGAACCGCCGGCTCCCTTGCTTCGCTTCGAAGACCACGCGGACGCGCACCGCGTCCCCATTGTTGGAATCGAGCTCGACCTTCGGCTTCAGGGGCTCGTCGGCGAAGCGCAGCTCCATCGAGGCGGGCTCGAGGAGCACCCGGTGCCCTTGGAGCATGCCGAGGATCTCCGCCGCGTCTTCCCCTCGGACCTCGGCCTGGGCCGGCTGTCCCCGGCTGGTGAAGCGGCCAAGGGCCCGGAGCAGGGGGCGTTCGCTCGGCGCGACGGTGTTGAATCCCCCCAGGGCGTCGGCGATGGGCACGGAGGTGCGGGAGCCCGCGAGCACCGGTGTCACCGTCAGGGAGGCGGGACGCACCGCCATCCGATACTCGAAGTCGTGGGGCTTCGGCTGGGCGTCCGGGGGAAGCCAGGCCTCCCCGGCGTGCCGGGCATCGGACCCGGACTCCCGGCCAACGCCTTCGGCCCCGGGCCCGTCGGCGCCCCGTCGCCGGCGGCGCGACCGTCGCCGTTTGCCACCCACCGTGACGGTCTGGGGCGGCTGGGCCTGGGCGCCGTTGCGCCGGTCCTTGCGCTGGCCGTTCGTCTGTCCCTGGCCGCCGCCGGCGCCTCCGGTGCCCGCTCCGCCGTCGTCATCCTTCGGCCGGGGGGGGCGCTCCCGATCTCGAAGGGCGACGAGGAGCGCCGCCACGTGCTTGCAGTGGCCCGGGGAGGTGGGCCCGCGCCAGCCGGGGCAGGTGCAGGACGAGAGGAACTTGCCCTCCTCGTCGAGGGCCACCTCGATCTTGTAGGGCTCGTCCGCGGAGCGGACTTTGATCTTCCCGCCGACCTTCCGCCCGGTGGTGTGGAGGTCCTCCACGGACCCGCGACGGGCGTAGAGGCGGCCGCGGAGAAAGGCGTTGCCACCGACCACGCGTTGGATCGCCCGGTCCGACATCTTGCCGACGACCTGCGAGATGTCCTGGGAGGGCGGGGACTTCGGCTCGGATTTGCGCTCGACTAACGGGGAATCGGCCATGTGTTGCTCTGCGGTGGAGGCGTCGGAGCGCGGCTCGGGCCGCGCGGCGCTTGGTCACCGCGGGGGACGAAGATCGTCGGCGTCGAATCGAAGGGGAAAACGGTGAGGTCGGAGGCCGGAAGGGGGACCGGCTCCCCCCGGACCGGATGGCCGACCCGGGGTGTGACGGTCCGCCGGGGTGTCGCCGTGGCGACGTCGGCGGGGAAGACAG
>DAPKRP010000141.1:0-2127 GCA_031800515.1 Polyangiaceae bacterium LLY-WYZ-14_1
CGACCACGCCCAGTGGCGCCGTTCCGGACCGGCGGGCCCTCCGCATCCTGGCCAAGTCCGTCTATCGGGAGCTCAAGGCATCGGGCTATCAGCGCACCGACGTGGTGGCGTTCACCAACGAGCTCCTCGACCTGGTCGCCGGGGAGTACCGGACCGGCGACGACCTTTAAGGGGGTCGTTCGAAATACGCTCCGGTCGGCTATGTTGACCGACCCTCGGACCGCCCTGGCCCGCCGGGTCGAGGTTCCGCCGCCCGGGGCCCTTGCGAAACCACACGCCGCGTTTTAGTCCGCCAGCACGGAAGGCGGGTCGCCCAGCGGGGTGTGCCCCCCCGGCGCATCCCGAGAGGAGAGCCAGTCCATGGCGACGAAGATCGGCATCAACGGTTTCGGGCGGATCGGCCGCTGCGTGGCCCGCATCCTGGCCCAGGACCCCGCGGCGAAGGACATCGAGCTGGTCGCGGTCAACGACCTGACGGACGCCGCCACCCTGGCGCATCTGTTCGAGTTCGACTCCGTCCACGGCCGCTTCGGCCACTCCGTCAGCGTCGACGGGGACCAGATCGCCTACGGCGACCACCGGGTGAAGGTGCTCGCCGAACGGGAGCCCCAGAAGCTGCCCTGGAAGGAGCTCGGCGCCCAGGTCGTCCTGGAATGCACGGGCCGGTTCCGCACCGGCGAAGAGGCGGGCCAACACCTCCAGGCGGGGGCCGAGCGCGTGATCCTGAGCGCCCCGGGCAAGCAGGTCGACGCCACCTTCAACGTCGGGGTCAACACCGATGGCTACGACCCGGCGAAGCACAAGGTGGTCAGCAACGGCTCCTGCACCACCAACTGCCTCTCGCCGGTCGCCAAGACCCTGAACGACACCTTCGGCATCACCAAGGGGCACATGGTCACGGTGCATTCCTACACCAACGACCAGCAGCTCCTCGACCTGCCCCACAAGGACCTGCGACGGGCCCGGGCGGCGGCGATGTCCATGATCCCGACGAGCACCGGGGCGGCGAAGACCATCGGTGCGGTGCTCCCCGAGCTCGATGGGAAGCTCGACGGGACCGCCATCCGGGTGCCCACCCCGAACGTGTCGCTGATCTGCCTGAGCGTCGTGGTCGGAAAGTCGACCAGCCGGGACGAGGTCAACGGAGCCCTCGAAGCCGCTGCGAACGGTCCTCTAAAGGGCGTGATGCACTACGAGACCCGGCCCCTGGTGTCCCACGACTACATCGGCAGCCCCTTCTCCTCCATCGTCGACGCGGACCAGACCCAGGTGGTCGGGGGCGACCTGGTGGAGGTGCAGGCCTGGTACGACAACGAGTGGGGATTCAGCCAGCGGATGGTCGATCTCACCCGCCTCCTCGTCGAGAAGGGTTGAGGCGGTGGCGGGCCTGCGCTCGATCGCCGACCTGCCCATCGATGGGCGGCGGGTCCTGATGCGGGTGGATTTCAACACCCCCCTCGATGGAGACAAGGTCTCCGACGACACCCGCATCCGGGCCGCCCTTCCCAGCATCGGCCACGCCCTGGAACGCGGTGCGCGGCTCACCCTGATGTCCCACCTGGGCCGGCCGAAGGGCGAGCGAAACCCCAAGTACGGGCTCGAGCCCGTCGCCGCGCGCCTCGCCGACCTGCTCGAGGGGGGCGAGGTCCTGCTCGCGGACGATTGCATCGGCGACGGGGCCCGGAAGGTGGTCGGCGACCTCCGGGAAGGGCAGGTCGCCCTGCTCGAGAACCTCCGATTCCACCCGGGGGAAGAGGCGAACGACGTCGGCTTCGCCAAGGAGCTCGCCCGCCACGGCGACGTCTACGTCAACGACGCCTTCGGCGCGGCCCACCGCGCCCACGCCTCCGTGGCCGCCGTGGCCAAGCAGTTCCCGGACCGGGGCGCTGGGTTCCTGCTCTCGAACGAGCTCACCGCCCTGGACCGATTGCTCGGCGACGCCGAACGCCCCTTCGTCGCCGTGCTCGGGGGGGCCAAGGTCTCGGACAAGATCGGCGTCCTCGAAGCCCTTCTGCCCCGGATCGACGCGCTGTTGGTCGGAGGGGCCATGGCCAACACCTTCCTCGCTGCTCGCGGGGCCCAGGTCGGCGCGAGCAAGGTCGAAGAGGACAAGCTCGCCCTCGCCCG
>DAPKRP010000142.1:0-2116 GCA_031800515.1 Polyangiaceae bacterium LLY-WYZ-14_1
AGGTGCCGGCGGCCAGGGTGCCCAGGGGGGTGGGGACGCCCTCGGGATAGCAGGAGGCGCGGAGGACCTGGTCGATCGAGGGACCGCCGGACCGCTCGTCGCTGCGCCCCGGGGCTCCGACGTAGACGCAGGTCCCACCCCGGGCGTGGCCCGCGCCCCCCGCTTCGCTCATGTCGACGTTGCGGAAGATCGCGAGGCGCTCGGCGAAGGGGGCCAGGGGACCGAGGGGACCGTCGAATCCCTCCCCCTGCATCGCCTTCGGCACGCCCAAGCCGTGGAAGAGGGTGAGGCACCGCACCGGCGGGGGCGGGGGCGCACCGAGGGCCCGTCCCCCGAGCATGGGCTCGAGGAGGGGCAGCCCGATGGCGACGGTACCGGCGCCCCGTAGAAAGGTTCGCCGAGGCATCCGGGGGAGCCGGCCGCCAAAGGTGCCGGGCCCTCGTCGCCGCCGGGGAGCGCTCATGGCCCCCTCCGCACCGTGCGAAACCAACCGTGCTGGACGATGGCGAGGGCGACGGCCCGGTAGCCGCCGCCGGCCTCCCGCGCCTGTCGATGGATGGCATCGACCCAGGGCGCGCCTTCCGCGCCCACGGGTCGCCCGAGGGCGTACTGGAGATGCTTTTCCGTCAGGCAGCGGCCGACCCGGGGATCCGCCACGAGCAGCGCCAGAAAGCCTTCGACGTCGTCGAAGGCCTCGGCGGGCGACCCATCCCCAGGGAAGAAGCCATCGACCCGGAGGGGCATGCCATCGATGGCGGTCGGCCGATGGCGGCCGAGCCCGTCGTAGGGGGCGAAGGCGTAGGCGAGGGGGTCGAAGCGTCGATGGCATCCGGCGCAGGCGGCCTGCTCCAGGCGGTCGTCGGAGGCGGCCCGTTCGGTGGCCGGAGCGCCGGCCTCGGCACCGGGACCGAGGGAGAGATCGACGCCGGAGGGGGGGGCGTCGACGGTCCCGCAGAGCACCCGGTCGAGCAGGTAGAGGCCTCGGGCGACCAGGCCGCCCCGGGACCGGTCGCTCATGGCGGCGATCACCCCGGGCTGGGTGAGGAGGCCGACCCGGTGCGGGAGCCCCGCCGTGCTGTGCCGTTCCAGACCGTCGTCGAAGGCTCCGGAGGCGGGCAGGTCGTACCAGCCCTCGGCCACCGAGGGGGGCAACATCGCCGAATCGTCGACCAGGGCGTCGACGAGGGGAAGTCCCCGGTTCCAGACGAGGTCGACCCAGGTCTCCCGGGCGGCACGCCGCAGGTCGACGGCGGTGGCCCGGTCGAGCCCGTCCCGCTCGGTCGTCAGCAGGCGGTGGAGGCCGAGCCAGTCGTCGACGAAGCGGCGCGCCCCGGCGGGACCCCGAACCGGATCCTGGAGCATCCGGCGGGCGTGCCTGCGGAGACCGGCCGGCGCTTCCAGGGTCCCGTCCGCAGCGGCGGCGAGAAGGGCCTCGTCGGGGGCGGTGCCCCACAGGAAATAGGCGAGGCGGGTGGCGAGCTCGAAGCCGTCGAGGAGCCGCGTGTCCCCCGGCCCCGGGGGCTCCGCCGGGGGGGCGGCGGCGCTCAGGGGCGAGCGACCCTCCAGCCGGTAGAGGAAGGGGGGCGCCTGGAGGGCGGCCTCCAGGATGAGACCCGCCGCCCCGCGGAATGGCATGCCCTCGTCCTCGGCGACGGCCGCGAGGCGTCGAAAGGACGCCTGCTCCCGAGGGCTCGGCGGCCTGCGGAAGAGCCGTCCCAGGAGGGAACCGACGAAGGCCTCCGTGCAGCCGTCTTCCGCCGTCGGCAGGCGCCCGGGG
Source organism: Polyangiaceae bacterium LLY-WYZ-14_1 (assembly GCA_031800515.1). Classification (GTDB taxonomy): domain Bacteria; phylum Myxococcota_A; class Polyangia; order Polyangiales; family DAPKRP01; genus DAPKRP01. Next base: position 1,778 of record DAPKRP010000142.1, read on the forward strand.
GCGCAGCCCGGGGCGTGCTCGTCGATCAGGGCATCGAGGCCCTCGTCCCCGAGCTCGGCGAGGACCGCCCGGGCGAGAGCCCGCCAACCGGACACGTGGTCGGCGGTGGTCACCAACCCGACGGCGGAGTTGCGGAAGCCGTCCACGCTCGCCTCCGTCGGGAGGTGGGCCGGGGTCTCCGGGCCGAGGCGAAGGCCGAGCTGGTCTTCGATGGTGGCCAGCAGCTCGCCCCGGGTCAGTCGGCGGACCAGGCTCGGACCCGGGTCGCTCTCGCCGTCGACCCAGCGGGCAGCCTCGTCGGAGCGGGGGGGCGCGTCCGGCGGCGTGCCGGCCTCGCCG